>NZ_JARAYQ010000320.1:0-8214 GCF_033794505.1 Streptomyces sp. MB09-01
GGCGGGACGGGCGTCGGCCGGGCCGGACCCGGCGGCCTCCGTCTGCGGGGCGCGCCGCGGCCCGACCGCGGCGGCCGCCGCGGCCCTCCTCTCCTTCACGGCCGCCCCGCCCGCCGCCCCGACGCCCGAGGCCGTGGAACACCGCCTCGCCCCGGCCGACCGCTGGCGGCTGCTGCTCGGACGCGAGCGCGAGCGGCTGCCCGCAGGCGCCCGCCGCTACGCCCACGCACTGGACGAGCTGTACGGCGCCGGGGCCGGCGAAGGCGCATCCGACCTCGAATCCGGCCAGGGGGGCGGCCAGGAGGCCTCCTTCCCCACGGCCCGGGAGTGGTCGCAGGAGCTGGAGGCGCTGTTCGGCGCGGACGTACGGGAGGAGGTGCTCGCGGGCGCCGCCGACGCAGGCCGCACCGACGTGCTCGCCCAGCTCGACCCGGCGGCCGTACGGCCCTCCGTGGAACTGCTGAGCTCCGTACTGTCCCTGGCCGGCGGGCTCCCGGAGGCCCAACTCGCCCGCCTGCGCCCCCTCGTCAAACGGCTGGTCGACGAGCTCGCCAAGGAGCTGGCCACCCGCCTGCGCCCGGCCCTCTCCGGCCTCGCCACCCCGCGCCCCACCCGCCGCCCCGGCGGCAGGCTCGACCTGGCCCGGACCCTGCGCGCCAACCTCGCGCACACCCGGCGACGGGACGACGGCACCGTGGTCGTCGTACCCGAGCGGCCCGTCTTCAGCACCCGGGCGAGCCGCGAGGCCGACTGGCGGCTGATCCTGGTCGTCGACGTCTCCGGCTCGATGGAGGCCTCCGTCATCTGGTCGGCCCTGACCGCGGCCGTGCTCGGCGGCGTACCGACCCTGTCCACCCACTTCCTCGCCTTCTCCACGCAGGTCGTGGACTTCACCGACCGGGTCGACGACCCGCTCTCCCTGCTGCTGGAGGTCCGCGTCGGCGGCGGCACGTACATCGCCGCCGGTCTCGCGCACGCCCGCACCCTGATCACCGTCCCGAGCCGCACCCTCGTCGTCGTGGTCAGCGACTTCGAGGAGGGCGCCCCGATCGGCGGACTCCTCGGCGAGGTCCGCGCGCTGGCCGCCTCCGGCGCCCATCTGATGGGCTGCGCCGCGCTCGACGACGCGGGGACGCCCCGGTACTCGGTCCCGGTCGCACGGCAACTCGTCGCGGCCGGCATGCCCGTGGCCGCCCTCAGCCCCCTCGCCCTCGCCCGCTGGGTGGGCGACCGCCTCCGTGGAGAGTCCCGTTGAGCACCGAACTGCCGCCCGTCGCACCCGAGGTGCTCGCCGAAGCGGTCGAGAACCTCACCGCCCGCCTGCGCAAGAAGCTGGACGCCGCAACCGAGAGCTGCGCGGCGGGCGCCGTCCGCGCGGCGGACGGCAGCGTCACCGTCAGCTTCGGCGAGGACGCCCTCGTCACCCTGCGCCCCGGCCCGGCCGGGACGGTCACCGAGGCCGGACAGGCCACCTGCAGCTGCCTGCTGGCGCCCCGCTGCCTCCACCGGGCCGCCGCACTGGGCGCGGCCCCGCTCGCGGACGCGGCCCCGCCGCAACCGCCCGCGGAACAGCCCGAGCCCGGCCCCCCGGCGGAGCCGGGGTCCGCGGAGCCCACCGACCCGGCGCCGGCCCTCACCGAGGCCCAGCTCGGCGCCGCGGCCGCGCTCTGGCTCGCCGCCGCCGAAGCCCTCGCCGCCGGAGTGACGGCCGGCGGAGCCGTGGTGCAGGCCGAGCTGCTGCGCGCCGCGCACACCGCCCGCCTCGCCGGACTGCCGAGGGCCGAGGCGGCCGCCCTCCGGGTCGTACGCGGCCTGCGCGCCGCCCGGGAGCGCCGGGCCGCGCAGCGGCTCGGCGCCCTCACCGGAGCCTTCCGCGAACTCCTGCACACCGCCGGACTGCTGGCCTCCGGCGCGGCGGACCCGGTCCTGACCGGCACCGCCCGCCGCGCCTACGCACCCGGCGGCAGCCTCCAGGTCCACGGCCTGTGCCGGGAGCCGGTGCTCTCCGCCACCGGCTACGGCGGAGTCGTCACCCACCTGCTCGCCCCCGATGGCTCCCGCTACTCGGTGTCCGACGTCCGCCCCGGCGGCCTGGCCCGGGCCCGCGGAGCCGGCTCCGCCTCCGTCGCCCTCGGCGGCGCCACCCTCGACCACGCCGGTCTCGCCCGCGGCGGCCTGCGCATCGTCGGCGCGACGGTTTCCGCGGAGGGCCGGCTCGGCGCGGGACGCGGGGTCAGGGCGACCCCGCTGCGCGGCACGCCCTGGACCGAGCAGCCCGCCGCGCCGCTCTTCGCCCGCCCGGCCGCCGAGGCCGTCGCCGAGCTGCTGGCCGAGCCGGTGGCGGCCGAGTCCGCGCTGCTCGGCTGCGATGTCACCGTCGTCGGCGCGGCCGGCGAACACCTCCTCGTCCGCGAGGCCCGCCCGGACGCACCGCTGCTGCGGCTGCTGCCCGCGCACCCCCACCCGGAGCTGGCGCACACGGCGAACCTGCGGCGCATCGCCTCGTACCCCGGACTCCGGCTCCGGGTCCTGGGCCGCCCCGACCTGGACCGCGCCGCCACGCTGCGCCCCCTCGCCGTCGGCCCGGTGCCCGGGGCGCCGTACACGCTACGGCTGCCCGAGGAATGGCTGGGCCGCGCCGACCTCGGCTACGACCGCCTCCAGGGCATCCACTTCCCGCCGCAGGCCGAAGCCCCCGGGACGGTCCCAGTGGCCGAGGGCCCGGACCCGCTGGCCGACTCCCCGCTGTGGCGGGTACGCCGCCTCCTGGAGACCGGAGTCGCCGGGGGCCGCCGCGCCGTCGCGGAAGCGGCCCGCGGTACGGAGCCCGTGGCCTCGTACGGCCCGCTGCGCCGGGCCGGGCTCACCGCCGCGGCGGAGCTGTCGGCCGACCTCGCCGCCGAGGCCGACCGCCGCCCCCGCAACGCCTTCGGCCGCCTCACCGATTCCTCGCCCGACGGCTACGCCTGGGCCTGGCTGGCCGCGGCCACCCACCTCGCGGCGGCGGAACGCTCCCTGGTCGAGGCGTCGTGGGCCTAGGGTCCGTTCGGCCGTCATTCCGAACGGAGCCATGCCCACAGCGCGTTGAAGTCCGCGTCGGTCAGTCCCCGCCCGGGATCCACGCGGTGCAGGAGCGCCCGGCCGGGGTGCCGGGCGGCCACCCGGTCCCGGTCGGCGTCGGTGATCTCGTCGTCGACCCACACGAAGGGCCGTCCGGCCGCGTGGGCGAGGAGGGCGGGGGTCTTCCAGTGGATCCCGCCCCGCCCGTCCTCGTCGGACGGCTCCGGCCAGATCACCAGCGGCAGCTCCGGGAGGCCGAGCCGGGGCGCGACGCACTCGTTGGCCTCGGCCATCCAGGTCGTGGCCCACACCAGATCGCACGGCAGCGCCGCCAGCCGCGGCCCCAGGGCCGGATCGATGCGGGCGAGCAGCGGGTTGGCATCGTCCCCGGGCGGGTACGGGCCCGCCCCGAACGGGATGAGCGGTCCGTCGACATCGAGGTAGAGGAGGGGACGGACCAGGGAACGGGTCATGAATCCACCGTAGTACCGTCGTGCCGGTGGCGGAGAACGTGGGCGTGGCAGAGCGGTTGTGGCGGTACCCGATCAAGTCGACCGGCGGCGAACTGCTGCGCGGCGTACGGGTCGACGAGCGCGGCCTGGTGGGCGACCGGCTGTACGCGGTACGGGACGCGGACGGCAGGTTCGGGTCGGGCAAGAACACCCGGCGCTTCCGGCGGATGGACGGCCTGCTCCACCTGCGCTCCCGCTTCGCGCCGGGCGGCCACGAGCCGGGCCTGCCCGAACTGATCGACCCTCACGGACGCGTGGTGGCCGATCCCACGGCCTACCTCCGCACCTATCTCGGCCGCGATGACGTCGAGTTGGCCCGCGAGGGCGAGGTCTCCCACTTCGACCAGCTGCCGCTCAGCATCCTCACCACGGCCACCCTCGACTGGATCCGCAACCAGGTGCCGGGCGTGCCGGTCGACGAACGCCGCTTCCGTCCCAACATCCTCCTGCGCACCCCGCCCGGCACCCCGCCGTTCGTCGAGGACGAGTGGATCGGCCGCAAGGCCCGCCTGGGAGACACCCTCCACATCGAGTTGCTGCGCTCCAGCGAGCGGTGCGTGATGACCAACCAGGCCCAGCAGGACCTTCCGCACACGCCGCTGATCCTGAAGGCGATCGCCAGGGCGCACGACAACCGGCTCGACGTGCTCGCGCAGGTCCTCACACCCGGAACGGTCAGGGTCGGGGATCCCGTCGTGCTCGCATAGCCGCCGCGACCGGGTGGGTGAGAGGCGGAACCGGCACGGCCGGGATCTCCTCTTGCTGACCAAAGGGGGACGGTCATGACGATCGCAGCGGGGTGCGTGGGACGCGTGGTGGTGGCGGGGCTCCTGTGTGCCGTACTGGCGGGGTGCGGGACGACCCGGGCGGGGCAGGCCGCGCCGCCCGCCGGCGTACCCACGCTCGCCCCGGCCGAGTGCGACCTCGACGTGCCGACGGACGAGGGCACCGGCGGGGACGCCGGCCCGCCGACGGACCAGGAGCCGGGCGGATACGCGGGCCCGCCGACCGACGAGCAGACGGGCGCCTACGCGGGCCCGCCGACCGACGAGCAGACCGGTGCCCCCGCCGGTCCGCCCACCGACGAGGACACGGGAGCCCCCGCCGGTCCGCCGACGGACCAGGAGACGGGCGGATCCGCCGGCCCGCCGACCGACCAGGAGACCGGCGGATACGTGGGCCCGCCCACCGACGGCGAGATGGGGAACGGCGGCGGCCCCTGCGGCCCGGCCGACTGGTTCGACATGACCCGGGACTTCAACGCCTACTACGACGAGCGCCGCACCGACCAGGACGACGACATCCGCGTCCGGGAGACCCGCGTCCGCAAGGTCCGCGTGGTCGGCGAGGCGCGCATCACCTTCACCACCAGGGAGGTGGGCAAGGGCGCCGCCGAGGACGCCCGCCGGATCGCCGCGGTGTTCACCGCATGGCGGCGCCAGGTCTACGGCGACACGGGCACCCTCACCCTCCGCACCGACGAGCACACCGTCATCACCCAGAAGTGGTGACCCCGGGCCACCGCGCGTCCCAGAACGCGCAGTGGTGTTCGGCCCGCGCGTCCACCGTGCGGATCCCGCCCGCGCCCGGCGCCAGGGACAGCACCGCCGCCGCCGATCCGTGGCGGGCCCATGGCGGCGCTCCCGGCGCGGCCGGGACGCCCGTGCGGGCGAATCCGGTCCAGTAGCCGGTCATCCGGTCCGCGAGCTGCTGCTGGGGGCCGGTCAGCGGAGCCATCGTGAACAGGTAGGGAAGTTCGAAGCCGTGGGTCGCGCCGAACGGCAGCCCCGGCGCCTCCGGCAGACCGGGGAAGTTGGGCGCGCCGCGGTCGCTGAACCGGTACTCGTACGTCGGCACCTGCCGGGCCAGCGCCCTGCCGTCCCGCAAGGCCGGACAGACGAACGACGCGTCCGTCAGCAGGGTGGCCCAGGCCACCGCAGGGGTCGGGTAGGCCGAGACCGGATAGCGGGCTTCCACGGCACGGGCGGCCGAGGCGCCGAAGGACAGTTCCAGCCGGGCCCGGTACGCGGCTTCGTCGCCGATCGGATACGCGGCCAGGGTCTGCGCGAGGAAGAGGCGCATCTCGTCCTGCGTGGCGCCCTGCATCACCGGCACCCGGTGGAACCGCCCGGCCTCCAGCGCCTGCCGCGGTTCCACCGGCAGCGTGCTGTTGCCGTAGGGGACCAGGGAGAAGCGCTGCATCAGTTCGGCGGTCGCGAGGGTGCCGGAGTCCAGGCGGCGCAGGCAGTCCAGCGCGCCGGTGGGCCGGCCGCAGCCGAGCCGGGCCGCCGCCAGGACGCCCTCCTCGACCGTGCGCCGCTCGGGCACGAAGGGCTCGTACGTGCCGAGGCCGGGCAGCAGCGACCGGGGAGGCATGGTGGTCGAGCACGACCCGCTCTGCACGATCGCCTTCTGGAAGAGGCCCGCCGAGGTC
The DNA here is from genome assembly GCF_033794505.1 of Streptomyces sp. MB09-01. Lineage (NCBI taxonomy): Bacteria > Bacillati > Actinomycetota > Actinomycetes > Kitasatosporales > Streptomycetaceae > Streptomyces > Streptomyces sp. MB09-01. Next base: position 6,007 of record NZ_JARAYQ010000320.1, read on the forward strand.
GGGGAGGTGAGGTGGGCGCAGACGCTGAGGGCCCCCGCCGATTCACCGAAAACGGTGACGTTGTGCGGGTCCGCGCCGAAGCCCTCCGCGTTGGCCCGCACCCAGCGCAGTGCCGCCCGCTGGTCCGCCAGGGCGAAGCCGGGAGCACCGCCGAGCTCGGGATGGCCGAACAGGCCGAAGACGCCCAGCCGGTAGTTGACGGTCACCACCACGGCCCCGCCCCGCACGGCCAGCCGGTCCGGCCGGTAGGGATCCCCCGCGCCGCTGAAGAAGCCGCCGCCGTGGAACCAGACCATGACGGGCCGGAGCCGGCCCCCGCCCCCGGCAGCGATGCCGCCCGGCGGAGCGGTGACGTTGAGGTAGAGGCAGTCCTCGGAGCCGATCGGCGCGCCCGGCTCGAGGACGGGCAGCTGCACGCAGCGCGCACCGGGCGCCCCGGCGTCCCGTACGCCCTCCCATCGGGGCGCCGGCTCCGGGAGCCGCCAGCGCAGTGCGCCGGTCGGGGGAGCCGCGAAGGGGATCCCCTCGAAGGTGCGGTAGGCGCCGTGCGACCGGCCCCGTACGGCGCCCCCTTCGGTGGTCACGACGGGCCCCGTGTCAGCGGCGGGCCCCTGCGGCGGTGCGGCGGCGCCCAGCAGGAGCAGCAGCACCGGCGGCAGCAGCGCGCACCGGCGACGGACCTGGCGAATGTCGGTCACGCCGACGACCTTTCCCCCGGGGGACCCGGGCGGGCCGGGGCGGGCCGACGGGGAAGCGCCCCGTTTGCCCGCCCCGAATGGCGCAGTGAGCAGAACTGGCACTCAATGTAACAAAGCGTGCGCTTCCCATGACGCACGATGACCGGCGCGCGATGTGTGGACCCGCGCGTCGGCGAACGGAGCTTTCCATGAATGACCCCATCACCCTCGCGACGACGCCACCCGAAGAACGCCGCGGAACCCCCGACTCCACCGCGCCGGACGCGCCGAACACACAGCGCATGCGGACCCTGCTGGACACGGCGGCCACGTGCCGTCCCCTCGAGGAGGTCACCGCCCTGGTGAGCCTCCTCAAGGAGGGCGGCCGGCTGCCCGAGGCCGGACACGAGGCGCTGCGCACGGCCGCCGTGACCCGGCCCGTACAGGACGTGCGGCGGATGGTCGCCCTTCTGGGCGAGCCCCCGCACGAGGTGGTCGAAGCGGACATCACGTTGCGCGCCGCCGCCGTCGGGCGGTCCATCGAGGACGTGGCCCTGCTGGTCACCATCCTCGGGAAGGACGAGCCGGGCACGGAGGACCGGCAGCGCCGCGCCGGGCCTCCCGGGGCCGCCGAGCCGGACGACGAGGAGCGCCACCACGAACCCGAGGACGAGCCGTACGACGAGCGGTTCGAGGAGCCGTACGAGCTGCCGTACAGGGAGCTGTACGACGCGCGGCACCAGGAGCGGCACGAGGAGCCGCGCCGGCGCACCGCCCCCGCCGACGAACCGGCCGGCTCCCCGGCGCTGCGGCACGTACTGCGCTGGCCGGTGGCGCTCACCCTGCTGGTCAGCGGCGCCCTGCACCTGCCGGCCGACCTGACGGCCCTGCCGTCCGCGGCACCCGCCGGCTTCCTGCCCCTCCTCGTCACGGTGCTCTGCCTGGGAATCGGCGCCCTCGTGGCGCTCCGGGACACCCCGGGGGTGTGGCGGGCCGGCGCGGTCACGGGCACCGGCGTCGTGGCTCTGCACGTGCTCGGCGGATCGGCGGGCTTGGACCCGTTGGCCGGCGCCGTGGGCGGCACCCTGGCCTGGGCGGGCGTGACCGTCGTGCTGTGCGCGGCGACCGGCGCAGTCCTCGCCGGACTGGCCCTGAGGAACCGTCAGGAGAACTCGGCCTGACCCGCGGCCCCGCCGCCGGACCGGCACCCCGCGCCCCCTGCGCGGGGTGCCGCGTCATGCCAGCAGGTTCACCGCCCCCGTGAACACCCGCGGCAGCCGGGCGGCCAGCGGAACGATCCGCGGGGCGAGCCGCGGCTGGTGACGGGCCCAGAGCAGGGACGCGGTGAGGGTGCGGTAGCTGCGCGACAGGTCCCGCCAGGCCTGCTCGTACGCCTGCGGCCGGCCCGCCCGTACGCAGCGCACCAGCTCGCCCGCCGCCGACACGGCCAGGGTCAGGCCCTCGCCGGTCAGCGCGTCCACGTAGCCCGCCGCGTCCCCCACGAACAGCACGCGCCCCGCCACCCGTACGC
>NZ_JARAYQ010000321.1:0-8171 GCF_033794505.1 Streptomyces sp. MB09-01
TTTCTCCCCTTTTTATGCGTGTGCCTCTTTATATGTTTTAAAGAGACCGCCCACCCCCTCCGCCGCCTCCGGATGTGTGGTCCGGTTCGGGGATCGCCCCGAGACGGGCCGTCTCGGCCGGGTGCGGGGCGTGCTCCGGTGGCCCGTCGTGCCACGGCCCCGCTGCCGGTGCCACGGGTATCCCGTACGCCGGGGTGTCGTCCAGTGCCGGCGCCGGCACCGGGCGGGGGTCCGGGGTGACCACGCCCGACACCGGCGGCGGGGACAGCTCGGTGTCCGGCTCGCCCGGGTCGGACAGCGTCACGTACGGACGGATGCGCAAGGGGTTGAAACCCACACCCGGCGCACACCCGCAGCCGGCGCCGACAGCGCCGCAATCTGGACAGTGCTCACCGCTCACTGGACTCCCTCCCTGGCTGTTGCCTGCGATTATGCAGACCCGCCGGGGCCCTCCCAACCGGCTCGAGAGGCCATAACCGGACACACCGCTCAGTATGGAGATGTTGATCTGGCCTGAGGAGGTATCGATGGCTCAGGATGTGACCGAGGATGCCGTGGACCCCGGTTCCGGCCCGCAGAAGTCCGGCCCCGCCACCGAACACGCCTCTCGCGAGGTCCTCGTCTCCATCGGCGCGCTGCTGCTGGGCCTGCTGATCGCGGCGCTCGACCAGACCATCGTCTCCACCGCCCTGCCGACCATCGTCAGCGACCTCGGCGGCATGGCGCACCTGGCCTGGGTCGTCACCGCCTACATGCTCGCCTCCACCGCGGCCACCCCCCTCTGGGGCAAACTCGGCGACCAGTACGGACGCAAGAAGCTCTTCCAGTACGCCATCGTCATCTTCCTGATCGGGTCGGCACTGTGCGGGCTCGCCCAGGACATGCCCCAGCTCATCGGCTTCCGCGCCCTCCAGGGCCTGGGCGGCGGCGGACTGATCGTGCTGTCGATGGCGATCGTCGGCGACATCGTCCCGCCCCGCGAACGCGGCAAGTACCAGGGACTCTTCGGCGCCGTCTTCGGCGCGACCAGCGTGCTGGGCCCGCTGCTCGGCGGTCTCTTCGTCGACCACCTGTCCTGGCGCTGGGTCTTCTACATCAACCTCCCCATCGGTCTCGTCGCGCTCGTCGTCATCGCCGCCGCCCTGCACATCCCGGCGCGCCCCTCCAAGCACACCATCGACTACTTCGGCACCTTCCTCATCGCCTGCGTCGCCACCTGCCTCGTCCTCATCGCCTCCCTCGGCGGCACCTGGGGCTGGGGCTCGGCCCGGATCATCGGCCTCGCCGTCCTCGGCGCCGCACTGCTCGCCCTCTTCCTCCTCGTCGAGCGCAAGGCCGCCGAACCCGTCCTTCCGCTGGGGCTGTTCCGGATCCGCACCTTCACCCTCTGCTCGGCGATCAGCTTCGTCGTCGGCTTCGCGATGTTCGGCGCGATGGTCTACCTGCCGACCTTCCTCCAGGTCGTCCAGGGCGTCTCACCGACCATGTCGGGTGTCCACATGCTGCCGATGGTGATCGGCATGCTGATCTCCTCCACCGCCTCCGGCCAGATCGTCAGCCGCACCGGCCGCTGGAAGGTCTTCCCGATCACCGGCACCGCCGTCACCGCCATCGGCCTGCTCCTCCTGCACCAGCTGCACCGCACCAGCTCCACCTGGGAGATGAGCGTCTACTTCTTCGTCTTCGGCGCCGGTCTCGGCCTGGTCATGCAGGTACTCGTCCTGGTCGTGCAGAACGCCGTCAGCTACGCCGACCTCGGCGTCGCCACCTCCGGCGCCACCTTCTTCCGCTCCATCGGCGCCTCCTTCGGCGTCGCGATCTTCGGCACGGTCTTCACCAACGGGCTCGAGGACAAGCTCGCCGGCGCCCTCGCGGGCGTCCAACTGCCGGCCGGGGCCGGCGCCGCGCAGCTGGAGGCCGACCCGCGGGCCATCGCCGCGCTCCCGGCCGATCTCCGCCCCCGCGTGCTCGACGCCTACGCCACCGCCATCACAGACGTCTTCCTCTACGCCGTGCCGATCGTCCTGGTCGCCTTCGTGATCGCCTGCTTCCTGAAGGAGGACAAGCTCCGCACCTCCGTCACCGCACCCGATGTGACCGAGACCCTGGCCTCCAACCCGGTCCACCGCTCCTCCCGCGAAGAGGTCGCCCGCGCACTGTCGGTCCTCGGCACCCGCGAGGGCCGCCGCCACGTCTACGAGAAGATCACCGAAAAGGCGGGCTACGACCTGCTGCCCGCCGCCAGCTGGCTGCTGCTGCGGATCAACAAGTACGGCGCCACCGAGCCGGCCTTCCTCGCCGAGCGCGCCAACGTGCCGCTGAAGGCCGTCACCGACGCCGCCCGCCAGGTCGAGGAGCGCGGGCTCGCCACCCGGGACGGGCTGGCGCTGGTCCTGACCGACCGGGGACGCGAGACCGCCGTGAGGCTCGCAGAAGCCCGCCAGGAGTCCCTCGCCGAACTGCTCGGCGACTGGTGGGGTCCGGACCGCCCGACCGACCTGGTCAAGCTGGTCCAGGAGATCAACACGGAGCTGTGCGGGTCCGACGCCGAGGAGCCCTACGACGCGGCGCCGCGACGGGACCACGCCGCGCACTAACCCGTGCCGGACGCCGCACGGTGGCCCGGGCGGGTCAGACCAGGCGCTTCTCGAACCAGTGCTGTGCGTACGGGCCCGAGTTGTAGGCGGGTATCTCCGCGTACCCGTGACGCGCGTACAACGCGCGGGCTTCGACGAGATCCGTCCGGGTGTCCAGCCGGACCCGCTCGGCGCCCAGCGCACGGCCCTGCGCCTCCAAGGCCTCGAGCAGCGCAGCCCCGCCGCCGGTACCGCGGGCGCGCCGGTCGACGTACACCTTGGTGAGCTCGGCGGTGACGGGGTCGAGCAGGCGCAGGCCGCCGCACGCCAGCGGCTCGCCGCCGCGCCGCCCCACGACGAACCGGCCCGTCGGCGGGACCAGATCGCCGTCCGGGAAGTCCAGCAGTCCCTGGTCGATCTCGGCCTCCGTGACCTGCCGTTTCCAGTACCGGCCGGCGACCTCGGCGTAGTACGCGCGGCGCAGGAGGGTGGCGTCACAGGAGGTGACCGGTTCGGGGGTCACCGTCCACGATGCGGTGGCGGTGTGGCGGTCACCGCGGTGCTCGGTGCGGAGGCCCCCCAGGTGTTCCCCCAGGTGTTCCCCCAGGTGTTCGCCGCGGTGGTTGCCTGCATGGTCGCTGAGCTGGTCGCTGTAAGTGTTCATGGCGTCATTGTGGAGTTCGCGGCGGATCTGCCGCGTGGAATATCCACAACGCCGGGCCGATGATAGGAAAAAGGACAAATCCCGCGTACCCGGAGGGTGTGAAACGCCATGTCAGAGCATCCCGACTGTGCCCTGGTCCGCCGCGGCTACGAGGCATTCGGCAAGGGCGACCTGGAGACGCTGAGCACGCTGCTGACGGCCGATGTCATCCACCACGTGCCCGGCAGCAACCCCATGTCCGGGCACCACAAGGGGCGGGAGAACGTCCTCGACTTCTACCGCCGGCTCGGCGAGGAGACGAAGGGCACCTTCCAGGTCCACCTGGAGTCCGTCCTGGCGGACGGGCGGGGCCACGTGATGAGTTTCCACACGGCGCGCGGTGACCGCGGCGACCGCGGCATCGAGATCCGCGAAGGACTCTTCTTCACGATCGTCGGCCACAAGATCACCGACATCGACCAGTGCACCGCGGACATCGACGAGGAAGACGCCTTCTGGAGCTGACGCACCGGCGGGCCCGCGCGGCCGTGGTGGTGGGGCGCGGGGCCAGGGCCCCGCGCCCCGGCGGGGTCAGGCCTTCTTCGGCGCGGCCTGCTGCACGACCTCGAACGACCACACCGTCGACGCCGAGGCCGCCGGCTTCGGCCGCTCGCCGCCGCCCTCGCCCGCCTCGCTGCCAGCGCCGCCGGCACCGCCCGCGCCGCCGCCGCCCTGGTGAGCGGCCTTCATCGGCCCCTCCATCCACGCCTGGAAGTCCTCCTCCGAACGCCAGCGCGTGTAGACGAGGTACTGGTCGGTTCCCTCCACCGGACGCAGCAGCTCGAACCATTCGAACCCGTCCGAACCCTCCACGGTCCCGGCACGAGAGGCGAAGCGCCGCTCCAGAACTTCCCGCTGCTCGGCGGGGACCGTCAGTGCGTTGATCTTCACGATGCTCATAGGAGCCATCCTAGGTATCCCGCGGGAGATATCGTCGTGCGGGTAATGGAGCGCGGCAGCCAGGCGAAGTCAGGGTTGCGGTCAACAGGGCGGGAGGCCGGCGAGGCGTGGCTAACGCGGCAGAGCACAGCGGTGCGAACGGACATGCCGGGGTCATAGGCGATAACGGCAGGCTCGGGGCGGCACGCCTCCTCCTGTGGGCGCTCGCGGGCGCCCTCGCCGTCAGACAGGCGGCCGCGGTGCTGCGGGTGCCACCCGGCGAGTGGCTGAGCGGCCTGCACCTTCCCGCCGCCCTCCCCGGCTCGCTCTACGACTCCGGCCAGTTCGCCGGCACCCCCTTCGCCGGGCTGGTCCTGAAGCCGCTCGTCGGCCTCGCCGCCCCCTCCCTGGAGGTGGCCTGGACCTGCGTGACGCTGCTGCTGGTCGCAGCCATCGGGCTCGTCGCCGCGCGCGGCCTGCCCGATCCCGTGCCGCGGCGCACCGCGCTGCTCGCCGCGCCCGTGCTGACGGCCCTGATGATGGTCTCGCTGCCCGTCCGCGAGGCCGCCTCACCGGGCCAGACCGCCGTCCTGCCCGTGCTGCTGGTGCTGCTGGCCGTCTTCCGCGTGCCCGGCGACCGGCCCGCGGGCTTCCTCGTGGGCCTCGCGGCCGCGCTCCAGCCGGCCCTGCTGCTGTTCGCCCCGCTGCTGTGGCTGACCGGGCGCCGCCCCGCCGCCCGCACCGCAGCCGTGACCTTCGCCGGAGCCACCGCGCTGTCCTGGGCGGCCATGCCGCGCGACTCGTGGACCTACTGGGCCGAGCACCTGGCCGGCACCGGCCTCGGCGGGGCCCCCGACAGCCTCTCCAACCAGTCCCTGCACGGCGCGCTGCTGCGCCTCGGCCTGAGCGGCCCCGCCGAGATCCTGCTCTACGCCGCCCTCGCGGGCGCCGTCGTCTGGTTCGGCCTGCGCCGCGCGGTCCGGTACGCCCGCGACGGCCAGGTGCTGCTCGCCGTCGCCGTCACCGGGTGCGTGGCCGTCGCCGTGGCCCCGACGGGCTGGCGCCACCAGCTGCTGTGGGTGCTGCTCGCCGTCGCCGGCAAGGTGGGCAAGCACGCCGCCGACCGGCGCGTGTGGCCGGTGGCGGTGGTCCTCGCCCTGACCCTGCCGAGCTCCGTGCTGTTGCCGAACCTGGCCGCGCTGGCCCCCGTACGCGACAACGTGCTGCTGCTCGCCGCACTGGCCGCGGCCTGCGCGGTACCGTTCCTGCCGCGCTCGTCGCCGTACTGGCGCGAGCCCGTACCGACCGCCTACGGACGGCCCGCCGCCGCCCGCTGGCAGCGGGTGCCGCTGCTGCCCTTCTGGCGGCGCGTGCTGTCCCGCCCGAACCTGCTGCTGGAACTCCTGCTGATCAGGGTCGGATACTCGCTCTACTCGCACATCCGGGCCGCCGCGCCCACCAGCCGCACGCTCGCCGAGGGCAACGGCAGCCAGATCCACGGCATCGAGAAGGCCCTGGGCATCGACATCGAGCACGCCGTGAACCACGCGGTCGTGAACACGCCCTGGCTGGAGGCGTTCTTCAACTTCTACTACACCTCCTTCCACTTCGTGGTCCCGCTGACGATCCTGGGGGTGCTGTACTGGCGGCGCCCCGGCGACTACCGCTGGGCCCGGGCCTCCCTGGGCCTGGCCACCGTCCTCGCGCTCGTCGGCTTCTGGCTGTACCCGCTCGCGCCGCCGCGCCTGATGCCCGGCCTCGACTTCATCGACACCGTGCACGGACCGCAGGACCTGGCCAACCCCTCGTACGGGGCCATGACCGCGATCTCCAACCAGTACGCGGCGATGCCCTCGCTGCACTTCGGCTGGTCGCTGTGGTGCGGGATCGTGATCGTCGTGCTGGCGCCGAAGGGCTGGCAGAAGCTGCTCGGGGTGCTGCACCCGCTGATCACGGTGTGTGCGATCGTCGCCACCGCCAACCACTGGGTGCTGGACGCGGTGGGCGGCGCGGTCGTCGTGACCGCCGGCTTCGGGCTCGTGTACGTGCTGTCCGGGCCGCGGAAGCTGCAGGTGAGCCTGCCGGGGCCGCGCCGGAGCGACGAGGAGCAGCCGGTGCGGGCCGCGGCGCGGAGCTCGTAGGCGGACGTCGTGCGCCGGCCTCGTCCGAACCCTCGGGGTGTGAAACCCGCAGGGTGCGGTACCTCCCGGGTGCGGGACGTTCAGGGGGCCGGCGGGATGTTCTGGTTGAGGCGGAAGAGGTTGCCGGGGTCGTAGCGCCGTTTCAGTTCGCGCAGGCGCCGGTACTTCTGCGCCCCGTACGCCTGCTCGACGCGCTCCTCGCCCTCCTCCATCAGGAAGTTCGGGTAGACCCCGGTCTGGTGGGGGGCGAGCGCCGACCACAGGCCGCGCGCCCACGTCCGCTCGGCCCCGAAGCCCTCGGCGCCCTCCGTCGTCCCGTTGATGTTGAAGGTGTGCCCGGCGCCGCGCCCGCCGAAGGCCGTCTCCTCCTCCCCGACGCGGGCGATGGCCCCGCCGAGCTGGAAGATCGGGAAGGCGGTCAGCGGCGAAACGATCCGGGCCGCGTGCTCTGCCGTACGGTCGATGACCTCGTCGGTGAGCCGGTCGACGTCGCAGGACTTGAAGTAGTACCAGCGGCCGCGCGGGAAGGACGGGTCGAACATCGCCTGGTGCTCGGTGAACGGCTTGGGCGCGCACAGGTCCAGAACGGGCGGCGTGCCGGACTCGCGCAGCGGCCGCAGCACCTCCTGCCCCTCCTCGACGGGCCCCGCGTAGCAGCAGACGACCATCACGACCGGCTGCCCCTGCAGGTCGGCCGGCACGTAGTCGACGGCGGGCGCCTTGCGGTGGACGATCGCCGTGGTCAGCTCGTCCGGTACGTCGGTGATCCACTCGCGGTAGAAGCGCATCAGCCGCGCCGACTCGGCCATGGGCCACACGACGGGCCCCGCCAGCACCACCGGCCCCAGGGGATTGAGGCGGAACTCGAATTCCGTGACGATGCCGAAGTTGCCGCCGCCGCCGCGCACCCCCCAGAACAGATCCGGGTTCTCGTCCCCGCTCGCCTTCAGGAACGTTCCGTCGGCGGTCACCAGGTCCACGGACAGCAGCTGGTCGATGGTGAGCCCGTACTTGCGCATCAGCCAGCCGATGCCGCCGCCGAGCGTGAGCCCCGCCAGGCCGGTGTGCGTGACGATCCCGGCGGGGACGGCCAGCCCGAACGCCTGCGTCTCCCGGTCCAGCTCGCCGAGCAGCACCCCCGCCTGTGCCCGGACCGTGCGGGCCTGCGGGTCCACCCGGATCCCGCGCATCGGCGAGAGGTCGATGACGATGCCGTCGTCGCACACCGACTGCCCGGGGAAGCTGTGGCCGCCGGAGCGCACGGCGAGCGGGAGGCCGGAGCCGGCCGCGAAGCGCACCGCGTCGATGACGTCGGCGACGCCCGTGCAGTGGGCGATGAGGGCGGGGGAGCGGTCGACGGAGCCGTTCCACACCCGCCGGTCCTCGTCGTACGAGGGGTCTCCGGGGCGCACGAGCCGCCCCCGGAAGGACTGGCTGAGCATGGCCATGTCTTTCAGTCTGGCACTGGGGGCGCGGACTCGCCCGTGCGTGGGCCACGGGGGCTCGGCGGGGCTGTTCCGGGCCGAAGGGGCGCCGGGGCACACGTGGCCCCGGCGCCCCTTCGGCTGGATCGCCGCTGTCTGACAGGATCGCCCGGTTCGGGCCTGGCCGCCACTCGGACGGGTGCGGGGCCGCTGCTGCTACGCCCGCCCCGGACCCCGCGCCTCAAACGCCGACGGGGCTGGAACGGGCCGGCGGGGCTGGTTCGGGTGCGGCGGAGCTGGTTCGGACGGCCGGGCTGGAATGGGCCTGCGAGGTTGGAGGGCGCGGGCTTCGAGATCGGGGCTCCGCCCCGGACCCCGCGCCTCAAACGCCGGCGGGGCTGGAGCAGGCCGGCGGGGCTGGATGGGGCCGACGGGCTGGGAGCGGGAC
>NZ_JARAYQ010000322.1:0-8058 GCF_033794505.1 Streptomyces sp. MB09-01
GCCCCGCCCGGGGCAATCCACCCTCTCTCGACCCTGGAGGCCACGTGCCCGCCGCCGACTCCTACGACTGGCGAACCGCCCCTTGCCCCGAGTGCGCGGATCCCGCCGCCCGCCTCGTGCCGGGTGACAGCGACCGCGCCGACATCCTGCTGTGCACCCGCTGCCCCGCGCGCGGGCGGCTTCCGTACCGCGACCCTGCCGACCCTCGCGCGCGCCTGCCGTTCGGCGTCCTGCTCGCCATGCGCGGCGGGGTGCTGCACCTCGGCGTGCCCGCCGTGCCGCACGGCCTCAACGCGTACACGCGCTCGGTCGTGGCGCTGGCCACGGAACGCGGGTTGCTTCCCGTGTGGCGACCCTCCACCCGGCGTCACCACGTGACTCTGGCCGCGCCCGGCCCCGAAGGCGCATGGGGGTGGATGGAGGTGGGCGCCCGCTCCGGGAAGATCCTGCGCGCTACGGTCCACCTGCACGGGCGCGGTGCGCCAGGGACCCGCGCCGCAGGGCCGCGTGCGGTCCGTCAGCTGGTGGCCCGCCTCTCGGCCTCCGGCCGCTCCGCCGGTCCCGAAGTGGCTGCAGGGGATGCGGCGGCACCCCGCTGACCCGTCCCGGCCAACGCGGGAGCGCGCGGCCGGGCGGGGCCTCGGTGGAGGGTGCCGGCCGGACCGGCCCACAAATCTGACGGGCAGTCAGATTGAGGGCGGCGGCAGGGTTGCGTAAGTGATGAATAGTGAGTATAGTTTTCTTGTCGGCGGGGGATTCCCGCCGACATCCCCACCACTCTCCAAGGGAGTTCACATGACCGTCGCCACCGCCTCCACCGTCCAGACCGTTCTGGAGCCGGGCACGGTCGTGCGTACCCCCCGCTACGACGAGGGCAAGAACACCGGCGAGCGCCGGGCCATCGTTGTCGGCCTCTGGAACGAGAACGACCCGAAGGCTGGATACAAGGTGTGGTTCTACACGCTCGGCGCCCCCTCGTTCGCGCCGAGGACCCTCGGATTCGCGTTCGTTGGCGAGCCCACCGTGGTGGGCACGGTCGACGACATGTCCGAGCGCACGCTGATCCGCCTCCACCGGTGGCTGCGGGACCTCGACCAGTTCTCCAAGGCGCGGTACCGGATCCAGAAGGCGGGCCTTCGCAAGCGCGCGATCCGCCTGGGCCAGTAGGCCCGATGCCGGGGGCGGCACCACCGCCCCCGGCCCCGCCCGCTGGTCGGCCGTGGCAGCCGACCAGCACCGACAACACACACACGCAAGGAGTCCCGTCATGGCCCGAACCACCTTCGTCGCCTCCACCGGCTGCACCCGCACCAGCGAGACCCGTCAATACACCCACGCGGTCACTGTCGACCGCCGCGAGGGCGCGGGCCGTATCGTGCACACCTGGTCGATGTCCGCGGCCAACGTCGCCAACGCGGCCCGGAGGGCCGAGCGCGCGGGCTGGAAGAACGTCGCCGTCGAGGAAGTCGCCGTCCAGGCCAAGCCGGTCCGCACCCGCAAGACGACTGCCGCCCAGACGTCCACCCAGACGGAGCCGGTCCCCGCCGAGGAGCGCGCGCCTCTCGCCCTGTACTCCGTCCGCCCGGCGGCGGGCGGGGGCTTCGACGTCGTCAACAATTCCGGCCTGGTCGTCTCGGGCGACTGGCAGACCGAGGCCGGCGCCCAGGAGTGCGCCGAGTTCCTGAACGCCCAGGAGAACCGCAAGCGTGCCGAGGACGCCCTGACCGAGCCGCAGCGGCGGGTGTACGCCGTCGTCAAGCGCGACGGCGCGATCGGCGCCGGATACGGGCACAACCTCACCGCCGTCCGGAGCCTGCACGCCGCAGGCCTGGTCAAGCTCACCGAGTACGGCGCCCGCTCCTGGAACGCCGTCCACGTTCCGCCGCCCGCCGCCGGTCCGGCCGAGGCCGCCCCGGCCGCCGGTACGGGCGTACTGCCCGAGGACGCCGAACACTCGGCGGCCGCCGCCGCGGTGACCGCCCTGTCCGGACAGCCGCTCGCCGACGTCACCGGCCCCGACGACCTCGGCGAGGTGGCCGGCTACTGGGTCCGGCCGGACGGCACCAGCGGCCGCCTGACCGTCGGCTGGGTCGAGGACGGCAAGCTGACCACCGGCGCCGACGGGCGGCCGCCCCTGACCGCGCTGTGCGTCGCGAAGGAGCTGTTCGAGCGCACCGACGGCTGGCTCGTCGAGCCCGGTGACCACCCGTCCCTGCTCGTCCGGCACGTGCCGACCTTGGAGGCCGCAGCCACGCAGGGCGCGGCCGCCGAGCAGGACCGGGGCGCGATCACCGGCACCTGGACCATCACCCACACCGGCCTGCCCGAGGGCCGCTCCTTCCTGAGGGTCGAGGCTCCCGACTCGGCCGCCGCCTTCGCGGCCGCCCTGGCCACCCGCGGCGGCCGCCTGGTCCAGCAGGCGGGACACCGGCTCGGCGCGCGGCGCCTGCGGGAAGCGGACCTGGTCCGCACCGTCGGCGAGCGGGTCCGGCACGTGGCCAGCGGCCAGACCGGCACCGTCGAGGCGGCGGACGTACGGATGACCGGCGCCCGGGCGTACCGGGACGGCGTGACCGTCGCCGTTGACGGCCGGTCCCGCAAGACCGCGCGCTCCCTGGAATGGGAGCCCCTGCCGGCGGCCGAGGACCCCGAGGCTGCCTGCTGACGGCCCCCGCCCGGCCCCACGGGGCCGGGCGGCTCTCCTTCCCCTCCGCCGCCATCGCGCGTCCGGGGAGCCGCGCCCAGGCGGCGCGCTGGCGGGGGGCCGCCCACAGCACCCCCGGTGTCGTCTGCGGATTTCTGCCGGGAAGCAACGGCGAACCCTTGCGAAGTGATGAATGATGAGTATAGTTATCTTGTGGTCGACGGTGGCAGTCGGTCGCACCGGACACACATCCTCGGACCCTTCGGAGAGACATGATCATCCGCACGCCGCTCCCCAACGCCCTGCACGCAGCTGCCCGCGCCCGCGCCATCGCCGGTATCGCCCGACGCAGGACCGTACTCAACCACCCGGCCGAGGAAGCGCTGACCACGGTCGCCGAACTCCTCGACGACGTCGCGCTGGCCTTCGAGACCGACCTCCCCCAGGTCCTGGACGGTGTCGTGATCACCAACACGATCCCCTTCGACGCCTCCCTGCTCCTCTCCATCGCCGAAGACGTCATCGTCCAGAACAGGGCGACCGGGCTCCCCGACTGCCTCGGCCAGTACGTCACCAGCGCCGTGTTCGGCACCCTCGAACTGCCCCGGCTCCTGCACCCCGTCAGCGCCCAGCTCGCTGCACAGGAGACCCGCCTGCGCGTTGCCCTCCAGCTGCTGCACGAGCGCCACCTGACGGGAGCCGATGAGCGGCCGGAGGCGGCGGCGCTCTACCTGGAAGCCGCATTCAAGCTCCACCTGAACTGGGTCCGCCTTGCCGCCGCCGTCGCCGTGGACAACGCCCGCCCCTGCAACCGGCCGACCGTCGCTCAGTAGTACATCGCGGGGCGCACAGCCCCCCGCGTCCCGGCGCCCGGCCCCACCTCGGGCCGGGCGCCGGGGCCAGGCGCCCCCTGCGCACGACAACGGCCCGTACGGCAACACGCCCCCACCCGCTCGACGCAAAGGAACACGATGACCATCCGGAACGAACCCACGGAAGGCGACCTGCTGCTCGCCGAGCTGGCGGCCCTGGGCCGCCGCGCCTTCCCCGGGGAGGAGGGCGGCATGACCTTCCTGATCATGGCCGCCGACTCGCGCGCCCCGCACGACGAGGACGCCGCCTACGGCGTCCCGCACGTCCTGATGTACGCCGGCGAGCGGGCCGACCGGCCCGCGGCCGACCACCGTGAACCCTGGTCCGCGCACCTGCACGCCGCCGACGGCACCTACCTCGAAACCCTCGTCGACGGTTCCCCCACGCTGCTCGACGCGGCCGCCGACGCCGCCCGCTGCGCCCGCGAGGTGACCGAGCGGCTCAGCCGGCGCCGCCGCAGCAACATCCCGCCGGTCGCACGCCGGTTCTGCACCTTCTGATCCACCCCTGGCCGGGCGGCAGTGGCAGCCGCCCGGCGCCGAACTCACCACCCCGAACCGCGAGGAGACCCATGGACATGAGCACCCGCCGCCGGCTGCTGGAGGGGATCCGGCGCGCCCACCAGGCTGACGCCGCGTACACCGCCGCCGGCCGCGCCCGCGCCCGGGCCACCAAAGCAGCCGCCGCCGCACACGCCCGCATCACCCGTGATCCGCAACTGCGGGCCGAAGCCGACGAGCTGGAGGCCGCGCAGGCCGCCCATGCCGGCCTCGCCCGCCGCGAGCAGGAGGCCCGGGCCAAGGTCCGCCGGACCTTCACCGCGGCCCGCGCGGCCAACCGCGCCCTCGCGGCGCTCTACACCCCGCACGCCCCCGGGCGCGGAACCGGCGGCCGGCGCCGGTCCGGCGTCGCGGCCGCCCTCCTCGGCGAGCTCGCCGAGACACCCCGCGAGCTCATCCTGGCCGCGGACAAAATCCTCGTCTCCACCAGTGCAGGCAAGGACTCGCTCGTCTGCGCGTACCGCGTGGTCACCCTGGCCGCCGAGGCCGGCTGCCTGGACAAGGTGGTCATGGTCCACGCAGACCTGGGGGAGGAGTCCGAATGGCCCGGAGTGCGCGAGCTCGCGCAGCGCCAGGCCGAGCGGTGGGGCGTTGAGTTCATCGTCGTCCAGGCCGACCGCGGCCTGCTCGGCCTCGTCGAGAAGCGCAAGATGTGGCCGGACGCGGCCCGCCGGCTGTGCACCTCGACCCTGAAGCGCGACAAGATCGCCCCACTGTTTAAGCAGATCACCGACGCCCTCGGCCTGGACGGACAGGCCCTGATCCTCTCCGCCCTCGGGATCCGGGCCGCCGAATCCCCCGCCCGGGCCCGGAAGCTGCCGCTCGCCATCGACATGCGCGCGAGCAACGGCCAGCGCATGGTCCTGACCTGGCACCCGATCCTGGAGCTCTCCGAGGCCGACGTCTGGCAGCAGATCGCCGACGCCGCCCTGGAGTACCACCCCGTCTACGACGCGGTCATCCCCCGCCTGAGCTGCGTCTTCTGCGTGCTCGCAGGCCGGGACGTCCTGGTGCGAGCCGTACGGCTGTGCTGGGCCCTGGGGTTGGACCTGCCCACCCGGTACGTCGCCCTGGAGGAGCACATCGGCCACAAGTTCCGGGAGAAGCTCAGCGTCGCCGAGATCGTCGCCGAGGCCGCCCGCGTCGAGGCCGAGGAAGGCCCTCTGGTGTGGGCGCGCGGGGACGCGCTGCGGCGCCATGTCGGCGAGGAGGCCGCGGCCGACTACCTCCGCCGGCTGGCCCTGGCGCTGGCTGCCTGACCGTCGGGACGGATCCCGAGAGAAGGGAAGCGCGCCCCTCCTGGCAAATCGTGATGTGTTGTGAGTATAGTTGTGTCGCCGGTCGGGAGTGGCACCCGACCGGCGACCGACAGCACACCGCGCGGCCGCCGGACCGGCCGACCCGAGGGGAGCAGCCCATGACGAACGCTCAGACCGCCGAGCGCATCGCCGAACCCATCCGCGTCACCGCCCTCGGAACCGACGCCGAAGGCCTCGTGCACCTCCTGCCCGACCACGACGACACCACCGCCCGCTGCGGCTTCACCGACTGGCACAGTCACATCATCTGTATCGACTGGTTCGAGGAGCGCACCTGCCCCGTCTGCCTCGCCGACCTCGCGCTCGACCTCGGCGCCGAAATCCCCGCCGACGTCCTCGCCGAGCTCGACGAGATCGCCGCGCCCTGGCCGGGCCGCTGGCTCCTGCGCCCCCGCGAGGGCGACCGCGAGCGCGTCATCGGCGTCTGCGCCGGCCCCGGCGGCTGGGACGAGGGGCTCGAAGCCCTCGGCGCCCGCTACGACGCCGTCGGCCTCGACCTCTCCGGCGACGCCTGCGCCACCGCCGAGCGCGCCGGACACCGCCGCATCGTCATCGACATCACCCTGCTCGACCCCGAACACCCCGCCCTGCGCTGGACCGTCGGCGTCATCATCTCCCCGCCCTGCCCGGCCTGGTCCACCGCGGGCAAGCGCGCCGGACTCACCGCGCAGTCCCTCCAGGTCCTCGCCGCCATGCTGCGCGCCGCCGGGGAGGCTGCCGGACACGGCGGGTACCGCGACCGCTCCGGGATGACGTGGGCCGAGGTGCGCGCCATGGCGGCCGCCATGCCGGACCCGGAAGCCGGGCTCGTCGCCGAGGTGCTGATCTGGGCGCTCGGCCTCCAGCTCCACGGTGAGACCTTGCGGTGGGTCGCCATGGAGCAGTCCGCGAACCTCCCCGAAGAGGTGCGGGAGGCGGTCAGCTTCGAGCTGGCCCTGGCCGGCTGGTCCCAGCAGCAGTGGGCCGAGCTGGACGCGGCCGACTACGGGGTGGCCACCCACCGGCGCCGGGTCTTCTTCATGGCGGTGCGCTACGGCCGCATCCCCGGATCCGTGCGGTCCGGCCTGCCGTTCGCCGAGCAGACCCTGGCCGCCGCCCTCGGCTGGGCCCCCGGGGAGCGAGTCAACACCCGCGGCACGCGGGGACTGGACACGAACGGCCGCCCCAAGGGCGGGAACACGTTCTCCGCGGACAGGGCCGGCTGGTGCCTCACCGGCAAGGCCAGGACCTGGTACCGCGAGTCGGACGGCTACCGGCTGACCGAGGCCGAGGCAGGACAGCTGGTCGGATTCCTGCCGACCTACCCCTGGCGGGCCCCTGAGCCGACGGCCCGTAAGGACTCGCGTACGAGCGCCTTCCAGCGGATCGGGGACGTGGTGTGCCCGCCGGTCGGCGCGGTCGTACTGGGCGCCCTGACCGGCCGCCCGTGGCGCCGGCCGGTAGAGGACTACCTCGGGCGGGTCTACCGGGGAGCCGAGGCCATGGCACCGGTGGAAGTGCCGCAGCAGCGCGGCCGGTGCGCCCCGGCGGACCTGCTGGCCCTGGCCGCGTAGTCCAGCTCGCGCAGAGCGGCGCAGTCACGCGACTGCGCCGCCGCCCGGGCAAGGCCGTCCCGGACGTTCTGGGCGGCCCCGCCCCCGGCCGCTGAGCTGCGGGAATCCGGGGGATCAGAGGCCGCACCCACAGTGAAAGTGATGCGTGCGTGGTATAGTTATCTCATGGTCGGGGGTGGCAGCCGACCAACCCAACCGAACTCACACCCAGGAGAGTCATGACCCGATCGTCCTCCCCGAAGACCGGCTCCGTCCTCACCCGCGTCACGATCGACGGAATCCCCGCCTACCCCGCCGTCGTCGACCCGGCCGACCGCTGGAACGGCTTCGTCTCCCCCTTCTTCACCCTCGACACCGTCCGCCTACTCTCCGCCGAGACCCTCAAGGACGCCGCCAAATACGGCTACGACTGCTCCGACACCATCCACGTCATCGACGGAGGAACCGACAGCAACGGCGCCCCGCGAGCAGTCGTCCTCCACATCCGCTGGATGTACCTCGAAGAAGAGGGCCCGGCCCAGGTCGCCTCCGTCATCAACCCCCGGAAGGAGGACGGCCTCTACGGCATCGGCGGCTGGGAGTGGACGTGGTCCATCTCCACCTGGGACTGCGCGTGCCGCAGCTGGGACTACCACGAGACCGAGCCCTGCCCGAACTGCGGCGGCGAACGCCCCAGCCGCTTCGAGCTGGCTGCCTGAGCCATGGCCATCAACACCGCACCCCAGCCCTCCACCTGCCTGGTCCTCGACCCGGACGGCCGTGGCACCGTCCTCCAGGTCACCTCCGTGCACAACCTCGACGGCGAGACCCTCGCCGAGCGCCTCTACGAGGCCTACGCCATGACCACCGAGAACAACACGGAACTGCCCGAGGAGATCACCACCGAGACCCTCATGGCCGCACTCGGTGAGCAGATCGCCAACTGCGCGGAGGGCTGGCACACCTGGGCCAACGAGCCGACGCAGCAGGCCTGGGACACCGTCCGGCCCTGGGCCGAACAGCAGGTCCGCCGCCTGTTCCCCGGCCTGACCTGGCGCGTCGAGCCGGACCGGCAGTTCCTGCCGCCCAACAGCTGAGCCACCCCACCGGCGGGGCGGCGGCCCCCACGC
>NZ_JARAYQ010000323.1:0-7996 GCF_033794505.1 Streptomyces sp. MB09-01
CCCGGCCCGGGCCTCCGCGTCCTGCGGGTGCGGGATCTCCGGGGCCGCCGCGGCTGCCGGCGGCTCGGACTCGGACTGGGCCCGCGCCGCCGGCACCTCGCATCCGCGCGGGGGTACCGGTTCGTCGGCCTGCGCCGAACGCACCACCGGGGCCGCGTCCCGGCCGAACGAGGTCTCGGCGGGGTCACTCGGCCCGGCCTCCTCGCGCGGCGCGCCCACGACCACGGCCGCCGCTGCGGCGGAGCCGAGCCAGCCCGGGGCCACGACCTCGGCCTCGGCCCCCCACGCCGGGTGCTCGCGCGGCGCGTCCAACGCCGAACGGGAACCCGGCCGGGGCTCAGGCGCCGCCTCCGCCGCCCACGCCGGGTCCGGGCGGGACACGGAGCCGGCTGCGGGAACGGCCTGGGCGGCGCGGGCGGGGCCGCTCGGGGCGACGCCGGCGGGCCCCGGGTGCGGGCGCCCCGCCCCCGACGCCGTGCGGTGCTCCGAGCGGGACGCGGATCCGGGCGCGGGCTCGGGTACCGGCGCGGACGGCGCGCCCCGGCCGGGCCCAGCTTGGGCGACGGCGGACGCCGTACGGGGATCCGCTCCGGGGACCGGCGCCGGCGCCGGGCGGGCGTGCGGGCCGGGCGCGGTCACGGCCGGCTCCGCGGCCCGCGCCGGGTCCCGGCGGGACACGGACGCGGCTGCGGGAACGGACTGCGCGGCGCGGGCGGGGCCGCTCGGGGCGACGCCGGCGGGCTCCGGCTCCGCGGCCCACGCCGGGCGGGCGTGCGGCGCGGACGGTGCCGTACGGGGATCCGAGCGGGTCTCGGATGAGGCCGCGGGAGCGAGTGCGGGCGCGGGCCCCGGCTCGGCCGTCCACCCCGGGTAGGAGCGCGGCGCTTCCGGTGCCGTTCGGGACTCCTGGCGGGACGCCGATCCGGGCGCGGGCTCGGATACCGACGCGGACCGCACACCCCGGTCGGGTCCGCCTTGGGCGGCGGCGGACGCCCTACGGGGATCCGGGCCGGGCGCGGAGGTAGCCGAGGCAGCGAGTGCGGACTCCGGCTCCGCGGGCGGTTCCGTACGGGCATCCGCATGGGACGCGGATCCGGGCGCGGGCTCGGGTGCCGGCGCGGACGGCGCGCCCCGGTCGGGTCCGGCTTGGGCGGCGGCGGGCGCCGTACGGGGATCCGGGCCGGGGACCGGCGCCGGGCGGGCGTGCGGGCCGGGCGCGGATACCGCCGCGGCAGCGCGTGCGGACTCCGGCTCCGCCGTCCACGCCCGGTCCGGGCGGGGCACGGACGCGGGTGCGGGTGCGGGGACCGGCGCGGACGGCGCGCCGAGGCCGAGTCCACCTTGGGCGACGGCAGACGCCCTGCCGGAGTCCGCGCCGGGGACCGGCTCCGGCTCCGGGCGGCGCACGGACGCGGGTGCGGGAGCGGACTGCGCAGCGCGGGCGGGGCCGCTCGAGGCGACGGCGGCGGGGGGCGGCTCCGCGGTCGCCCACGTCGGGTGTGCGCGCCCCGCGACCGATGCCGTACGGGAATTCGGGCCGGGGGCGGATGCGGCCGCGGGCGCGCGGTCGGGTGCGGACGGTGGCGCCCACCCGGGGCCGACCGGGGCGGCGGCGGGCTCAGGCGCCGTCGCCCACGCGGGCGGCTGTGCGGTCGGGGCGACGGCGGCGGGCGCCGGCGGCGCCGTCCGCGTCGGGTGGGCGTGTGGCGCGGGTGCCGTCGGCGGTACGCGGAGGGTGCCCGTCGTCGAGGTGGTGCGCGTGGGGAACATCGTTACCTCCGTCATGCGAACAGCCGGCGCCAGGTTTCCGGGCCCGGGTAGCCGCTGGCCGAGGCGCCGCGCCAGCCCTGCGCGCGCTGGAAAGCCTCGACGTTGCGGCGGTCGGCCTCACCCCAGCGGGGGTCCGGGCCGGACGTGTAGTACTTGCCGAAGCCCTTTTTGCGCAGCTGCCGGGCGAGGGCCTCGATGGCCGCGTGCGACTGGCCCGGGCGGAACACCGCGGACCCGGGGAAGGCCCCTACCCCGCCCGGACCCGGCGCCACGCCCACCACCGGGGGGATGTCGGCGCCCTGCTTCTCGACGAGCAGGCGCCAGGTGTGCGCGCCGGGGATGCCGTCGGCGTCCGCGCCCGACCAGCCCTGTGCGCGCTGGAAGGCCTGGGTGGCCAGCTTGTCGTGGTCGCTCCACGTCCGGTCCGCCACCCCCTTGGGGTAGAAGCGGTACGCGCCGCGCTCGATCAGCATCCGGCCCAGTTGCTCCACGGAGTCGTTCGAGGCGCCCGGGGCGAACTTGTCCGCCCCCGGGAAGGCCTTGGGGTCGCCCGGCTTCGGGCCCGCCGCGGGCGGTTCCGGGGGGACCGCGCCCGGGGCCTCCGGAACGACCCCGCCCGTCACCCCGTTGAACCGGTACGGGACGTACTTGGCCGCGTTGCTCCAGTACCCGTAGGGCGTGGCCAGCTTCCGCGTGTTGGGGCGCGTCTGCTCGTAGGCGACGTAGTGGTTGCGTGTCTCGTCGACCCAGCCGCCGAAGATGACCACGTGCGAGCCGTTGTTGGGGTCCGCCGGGTTGTGGAAGAGCAGCATGTCCCCCGGCAGCAGATCATCCTTGGTGATCTTCGTGGCGAATTTGTCGAGGCTGCCGGTCCACTCGTTCGAGCCGAGGTTCCAGGCCATGGAGACGTAGCCCGAGCAGTCCTGTCGGTAGCCGTCCGTGAAGTACGTGGACATGCTGTACGGAACCTGCGCGTCCAGCCACAGTTTCGCCCGGTTGATGATCGTCGTGCGGTCGATGCGATTCACGGCGCCGGGCTTGGCAGGGGAGCCGGGCAGCCCGACCGGGCCGCCCTTCGGGCCGTGCAGCGGGGTCCGGCCGCCCTGCGGGGAGCCGGGGTCGTCCAGGGCCACCGGACCGGGGGCCGGGGTGGTCACGGCCACCGCGGCCGTGCCGCCACCGCCGAGGACCACTCCCGCGGCGGTGGCCAGGACCAGCGCCCGCCGGGCCCCGCGGGCCGCGGGGTGCCCCCCGTCCCGCAGCGGTATGGCCCGCGCGCGGGCGAGGGAACGGCGGCGCTGGGCGCATCCCCGGCACACGCAGTCGCCCGCGGGCTCGTACTCCTCGAAAGCGGGCATCGGCATCTGCACATGCGTCGGAGGCTGCATCGTCATGCGGATCCGTCCACTCCCCTGCTCGTCCCCTGCTCGTCCACTGGTCGGCCGGGCCCACATCTGATAAAGCATCAGATGTGCACGGCGCAGACATATCGTGCACGATAAACCCCTTAAACATGGGTTAATCGGACAAGGCGGGCGTGGCTGGTCACGAGCACCAGCGGAGGTGGGGTAGAGTTTTCCCTGTCAGCAAGCGCCGCTAGCTCAGTTGGTTAGAGCAGCTGACTCTTAATCAGCGGGTCCGGGGTTCGAGTCCCTGGCGGCGCACAGACGGAGGAAGCCCCCGCAGCGAAAGCTGCGGGGGCTTCTTCGTTTCCCGGCCGACCGGGGTCAGACCGCCGTGCCCTGGCGGGTTCCCACGCCCGTCAGGTAGGCGGAGACCACCACGTTCGCCGTGTACTCCTTGGCCGCCTTGTCGTAGGTCCCCCCGCAGGTCACGAGCCTCAGCTCCGCCCGGCCCCGGACCCGCGGGCCGTACGCCTCGTGCGCGTCGAAGGCCGCGCGCTCGTAGACCCGTACGTCCTCGATCGTGAACTCGGCGACCGATCCGTCCGCCCGCACCACCCGCACCTTGTCACCCGGCTGCACCGTGCTCAGGCCGTAGAACACCGCCGGCTTGGAGCGGGTGTCCACGTGCCCCACCATCAGGGCCGTCCCTGCCGTGCCCGGCTGGACGCCCTTGCCCCACCAGCCCACCGTGCCCGGGCTGTCGTACGGGGGCGGTTCCAGCGCGCCGTCCTTGTCCAGGCCCCGGGAGATCACCGGGGCCTGGATGCCTATGGAGGGCACGTCGACGCGCTGGGGCAGGGCCGCGGCGAGCGGGGCGTGCGCGGCCGGCAGCCCCAGGCCCACCGCCCCGCCGGCCGGGCCGGTGGGCGGGGCGGGTGCCACGGCGAGCTGGCGGCCCCACAGCCACAGGCCGAGCACCAGCACGGACCAGGCCGCGAAGGTCAGCAGCCGGCCGCCGGCGGAAGCCTTGGCCTCACTCATCCGGCCCCCGCCCGTCCACCGTCCGGCCCCCGCTCATCCACCGCTCCCCTCATCCGCCGCTCACCTCACTCGCCGCTGCGGCGGCGGCGCAGGGCCAGCGCCCGGCCCGCGACGGCCAGGGTGGCGACGGCGGCCAGTACGGCGCCGATCACCGTGTGCGGCAGGCTCGGGCCGCCGTCGTCCTGGTCCCTCTTGGCCGCGACGTCGACCGGCCCGGCCTGCTCCGCGAGCTCGGCGGACATGCCGCCGCCGCCCGCGTGGACGGGCCAGACCGGCGAGGCGTGGTGGGAGGGGTGGCGGTACGGGGAGATCTGGACGGAGCCGCTGACCTTCTCGTGGCCGTCGCACATCACCCGGATGGAGTGCCAGCCGGGCGAGGCGTGCGAGCTGATCGTCGCCTCGCCGTAGAGCGGGCTTCGGCCGCCGTCGCGGCCGTAGAGGTCGACGTCCGCGACGAAGACGGCGGACTTGGCCGCCCCTCTGGTGCCGTCGCATCCGTTGACGCGCAGCTTGACCTGCGCTCCGGGGTGGGCCGGATCCGGGTCGACCGTGATGCTGCCGCGGTGGCCGCGGTCCTCCTCGCCCGCGAGGGCGGTGGGCGCGGTCACCGCGGAGAACGCCGCCAGGGCGACGGAAACGGCGGCGGCGCGGAGAGCGATCGGGACACTGCGCATGGTGAACCTCCTCGTCAAGGAGATTCACGCGCGACGCGCCGCTCCGCATCCGGAACGGCGCCGTACGTGTCAGCCGTCCGCCTCAAACGCGGTACGCCC
Source organism: Streptomyces sp. MB09-01 (assembly GCF_033794505.1). Lineage (NCBI taxonomy): Bacteria > Bacillati > Actinomycetota > Actinomycetes > Kitasatosporales > Streptomycetaceae > Streptomyces > Streptomyces sp. MB09-01. The sequence goes on from NZ_JARAYQ010000323.1 coordinate 4,931, forward strand.
CGTCGGCCGTACGCCTCAGACGAGGTCGACCAGATCCGCGATCGAGTCGACGGTCTTGGTCGGGCGGTACGGGAACTTCTCGGTGTCCGCGATCGAGGTCAGGCCGGTGAGGACGAGGAAGGTCTGCATGCCCGCCTCCAGGCCGGCCAGCACGTCCGTGTCCATCCGGTCGCCGATCATCGCGCTGGTCTCCGAGTGCGCGCCGATGGCGTTCAGGCCGGTGCGCATCATCAGCGGGTTGGGCTTGCCGGCGAAGTACGGCTTCTTGCCGGTCGCCTTGGTGATCAGCGCGGCGACCGCGCCGGTGGCCGGGAGCGGGCCCTCGGTGGAGGGGCCGGTCTCGTCGGGGTTGGTGCAGATGAAGCGGGCGCCGGCGTTGATCAGGCGGACCGCCTTCGTCATCGCCTCGAAGCTGTACGTGCGGGTCTCGCCCAGGACCACGTAGTCGGGCTCGTGGTCGGTCAGGATGTAGCCGATGTCGTGCAGGGCGGTGGTCAGGCCCGCCTCGCCGATGACGTACGCGGTGCCGCCCGGGCGCTGGTCGTCGAGGAACTTCGCGGTGGCCAGCGCGGAGGTCCAGATGTTCTCGACGGGCACGTCCAGACCCATGCGGGACAGGCGGGCCTGGAGGTCGCGGGGGGTGTAGATGGAGTTGTTGGTAAGGACCAGGAAGGGCTTGCCGGACTCGCGGAGCCGCTTGATGAAGGCATCGGCGCCGGGGATCGGGGTGCCCTCGTGGATGAGGACCCCGTCCATGTCGGTGAGCCAGGATTCGATCGGCTTGCGCTCTGCCACGGGACTGTTCTCCGCTCTCGGTGGCCTGTGACCACTGACCACTGACCTCTGACCTCTGGTCTGTACCACCCTAACGGGGCCGGGCCGTGGCCGCGTCGGCCGTCCACAGCCCGGACCGCGGGGGCCTGGATCAGCTCAGGCGGACGTTGTCGACGGTCCAGTACCAGTTGTTGTTCCCGCTGTAGCGGAAGCGGATCTGGACGTCGGTGGCGCCGGCCGGGACCTGGAGCGCGAGGGACTCGGCCTTGGCGACGGCGTCGGCGTCGGCGGTGTAGGACTTCACGACGGTCGGGGCGCCGCCGTTGTAGGAGACGAGGACCTGGGCGCTCTGGCCGGACTCCTGGCGGTAGTGCGTCTGGAAGGTCAGGTTGCGCGTGCTGCCGCCGGTGACCGCCCACTTGGGGGTGATCAGGGTGGAGTCGAAGGTGCCCGTGTGGCTCTTGTCGTCCCGCTCGTCGGAGTCGGCGACGGCGAAGACGTCGCGGGAGCGGACGTTCAGCTCGCGCCACTGGTCGCGCTGCGCCTGGCTCCAGAACTCGTCGGTCGCGAAGGCCCAGCCGGCCCACTCGGTGACACCGCCGGTTCCCATGTTGGAGTTGTCGACGGACCAGCCCGCGGGCGGGGTGTGCGTGAAGCCCTTCACCCCCGCCGGGATGCCCGTTTCGTCCACGCGCGCCTGGAGGTTCGGGCGCAGGCCGTCGAAGGGTCGTCGTCCGGGGCGTTCAGCGGGACTCCGTCGATGCCGGGGGCGGCGACTCCGACCTGGGCGAGCGCGGTCGCGGCCACGTCGACCAGCTTCACGTCGTCGCGGACCGAACCGGCCGGGATGCCCGCGCCCTTGGCGATGACGAAGGTGCCGCGCTCCTGGATGGTCGAGCCGCCGTGGCCGCCGGAGTTGGTGTGGCCGTGGTCGGTGGTGACCAGGACCTTCCAGTTCTCCTGGGCGTACGTCGGGCGGTTCCGGACGGCGCTGAGCAGCTGGCCGACCAGCCCGTCGACGCGGGCGATGGTGTCGAGGTACTGCTGGCTGGAGGCGCCGTAGGAGTGGCCGGCCGCGTCGATCTCGCCGAGGTAGACGAAGGCGGCGTCCGGGTTCTGGTCGCGCAGCTCGGCGGCGGCCGCGGCGGCGATCTTCGCCGAGGGGATTGCGTTCGACGCCCTGCGGGCACCCGGCACACACCCGTCCCCGGCGGAACCTGGGGCGGGGGGCAATCAGCGGCGATCGGCGGTGCGCAGCCGCCGGGCTCCCAGCAGGAGCCCGGCGCCCGCGGCGAGGGCGGCGACGGCACCGGCTCCGTACGCCCACTCGCGCGGGCCGGTGTGGGCGAGGGAGCCCGCCTCGACGGGATCCTCCGGGCCCTCGACGGAGAACCGGTAGCCGCCGGCCTCGCCGACCCAGTCGCCGTCGTCGCCCTTGCGCTGGACGAGGGCGGCGTCGGCGACGACCTCCCCGGTGGGGGCGTCGGGGGCGAAGGCGAGGCCGACTCTGACGGTCTTGGAGCCGCCGGGGCCGACGGTGAAGCCGGGGAAGGCGTCGCCGCCGTCGAAGACGGCGATGATCTCGTCGCGGTCGCTCCGCTCCAGGCTGACGGGGAAGGTGCCGCCCGGCGCGTCGAACTCCATCCGCAGGTGGGCGGGACGCAAGGTGCGGGCCTTGTCGGTGAAGACGACGACGGGGTGGATGGCCGTGCACTCGGAGTCCGTGGTGTTGGTCAGGTCCAGGTACCAGGTCTGCGGGTCGCCGCCGGTGCGGTACACGGCCGGGCCGCCGCGGATGCGCGCCCCGATGGGGAAGGCGTGGCTCTTCCCGTCGCCACAGGTGGCGTGCGCGCGGGAGGGCAGCGCGGGTGCGGGCCGGGCTCCGCCGCCGGTGCCGATGTCCGCGGCCGCGGTGGGGGCGGTGGTGGCTACGAGTACGGCGGTGAGGGCAAGGGCTTTGCGCAGTCGCATGGAAGACCTTCGCTGCTCGCCGGACGGGACGATGATCAGACCAGGTGACAATCACCCTGGCCCTGCCCGCACCGTGCCACGCCCGCGGACCCCCACCCCACGCGCCACGCCTGAGCCGTTCCGGTTTACGCCCGATCGCCGGACGGGTCAACCCCCCACAGGACCCGGCGGCCAGGTCGGCCCCGGCGGGGCCGGGTGTGTGCCGGGGCGCTCCCCCCAGGCCCGGTCTTTTATACACATTCAACCCTGCCGACACTTTAAAGGGGTAACGACCGCGGGGGCCCGGCACGATAGAACAAAAAACAAAAACACCGCCCAAAC
>NZ_JARAYQ010000324.1:0-7858 GCF_033794505.1 Streptomyces sp. MB09-01
CCCGCGAGGAGGTTGAGGAGGCCTTCCAAGGGGAGCGGGAGTTGGGCGCTCATGCCGTTTCCCGGGCGCGGACCGTGCGGGCGGAGCTGTCGAGGGCAGAGCGGATCGTGGCGCGGCACTCGGCCACGGTGAGTCCGCGCTCCTCCCCTGCCGCTTGGAAGGCCTCCTCAACCTCCTCGCGGGGGATGTCGCCCCACGCGACGAAGCGCCCCACCTTGAAGGCGCTGCGGTTGAGCGTGTTGTTCGCCTGCTTCGCCGGCGCCTGGCGGACGGCCTCGCACTCGGCGTGCAGCGCTGCGCGGGCCGCACTTCCGCCGCGGACCGCTCCCGGCATCCTCAGGCTCACAGGGCGCGGGGCCGGAGGCTGGAGCAACGACAGCAGCCAGGCAGGCAGTTCCGCCACGGGGGAGCCGTCGGTGACTTCGTAGGTGCCGGCCGCGGTGGTGCTGCCGGGGGCGACTACGTATCCGCCGTGACCACGGGTGTCGATCAGCGGGGCCAGCTTGCCCGCCGTATTCCCGAGCCGGACGTTATCCGGAGCGGTGAAATAGAGGTGTGTGCCGCCGGAGGGAGTCCGCACGGTCAGCGTGGACGGGACGGCCTGCCCGGCGCGCTCGCAGAGCGCCAGAAGGTTTTCCGCGCCGCCAGGCGCGTCCTGACTGCTTTTCGGCGTGTCCAGGTCGACGACGATCAGTCCGGCGGGGCCTGTGGCCAAGCCGATGTTGTACGGCTTGTGGGTCCAGCACCGGACGATGACGGCCCGGTCCGTGGTCGCGCGCTGCTCCCACTTCGCGTGTCCGCTGGCGCAGATGCCGACGTGGGCGCAACGGTCTGCCCGGTGCAGGGCAGGAGCCTTCGAGCCAGGCCGGAGCGGGAAGACGGGCCAGCCGCGGGCCGCTAAGGCCAGGGCGTCAGCCAGCCTCCGCACCTGGCCGTCTCGCCGGATCGGGGTGGGTTGGGTCATGCTGGAGTCCTCCAGTTCAGTGGAATGTGCTGGCAGACGAGGGCGGCCCCGCTTCATTGGCGTGAGAGGGGGCCGCCCTCGGCGTGGCTACCGGCGGTGCGGGCGGCGGCGGTCCAGGAGCGCGAAGGCGAGCGCGGATTCGGCGAGCTGGCCGTAAGCGAACGCGGCGTTGGGGGCGGCCGCGAGCTTTTCGTTGACGTCGCCCAGGTCGAAGGTGTCGGGGACGTCCGGCTGGTCGAGGCCGCGGACGTAGGCCCACAGGTCACCGACCCGGTCCAGCTCTTCGCGGGCCTGCTCGAACTGCTGGCGTCCGTCCCAGGTGTCGAGGCCCTTGAAGGCGGGCGGGACGGGGAACAGCTCGTCGGGGATCGCGGTGCGGCCGTCGGCCTGGCGGCTGAGTTCGACGAGGGGCGGCTGCTGGCCGTTCAGCACGCGCAGGAGCGCCCACGCGGCGCCGAAGGCATACGCGGCGGCAGCGTCGTCGTAAAGCTCGGCCATGCGGCTCTCGTGCGCGAGGTGGGAGGCCACGATCGCGAGCAGCGCCCGGTCGTGCGGCCGGTCCGTGACCGCGGACGGCTGGCAGGGGTCGGCGATCGCGCCGACGACGTGCCGGAGTCGGTCGAACTTGAACTGCGTGCCGGCAGCCTGCGCGGCGTGGTGGGCGGCTCGGGCTTCCTGGGCGGCGGTGCCGAGGGCGGCCACGCTGTCGGTCAGGGTCTCGAACCACGGCATCGTGGTGGACTTCATGGGGTCTCTCCTCAGTGGCGGGTGTGGTCGGTGGCCAGGTCGGTCAGCCGCTTCGCTTCGTCGGTGGTGACGTGGCGGTAGCGGACCGAGACCCGGCATCCGGGGTGCGGGCAGCGGACGGTTCGTGTGCCGGCGAGGAGCGCGGCCGCGTCGGCGACGCGCTCCGGCAGGGGCTGGGTCACGCGGTGCCTTTCAGCGGTTGTTGAGGGTGTCGGTGGAGCGTTCAGACATAGGCGAGGGCGGCCCGGACTCTGGTGAGACGGGGCCGCCCTCGTTGTGTCTCCTGAGCGGGCGTTCAGTTGTTGATCTGCCTGCGGACCTCGGCGACCAGGCGGAGGATTTCGGAGGCCATCTCGGCGATCGCCTGCAGCTGCCTTTCGACGTCCGCCGGGTTCGGTCCGGTGAAGGAAAAGGACGGTTCGTTGTTCGGTTTGGGGTCGGTGAACGAGAACGACACGGGTAGCTCCAGCGCGGTCAGATGTCCAGGTGGTGTGCGCGCTTGATAGCGGCTTCCCACACGCTGCGTACCTGTGCTCTGGTGTGGGCGTCGTTCCAGGAGGGGATGGACTCCCACTGCTTGCCGTGCTGGCGGCGGGCCTCGTCGAGGAGGAGGTTGCCTGCGTCGCGGTAGGCGGCGTTGCGGGTGCCGGCGGCTGCTCGCAGGGCGCCGATGGAGCAGCGGGCGCCCTCCGGGTGGATGAGGCGGTGCTTGGCCCAGCCGTGGGTGTCGAGGAAGGCGAGGGCGTCGCTGAGAGTCTTCTCGACCGGCCCAGGCCGGTGCACGGGCGGGGCCGCGGCGAGGATGGCGGACACCGGTGCGAGAGCGGCCGGGGCGGCGGAGTCCGGGGTCGGGTCGAGGAGCTGGAATGCCTTCGCGTACAGGTCCAGGTCGACGGGGGTGAAGCGGGTCTCGGTACGGGTGTTCATGCTGCCCTCCACAGGCCGTTCTCGTTGGTGACCTCGTCGCGCTTCTTCAGTTCGGACAGGCGCGGCTTGATGTTCTTGGCGGTGGTGCCGAGTTTTCGGGCGATGGTCTCGGCGGTCATGGGGATGGATTCCTCCCGCAGGAGTTCGAGGATTCGAGGCTTGATCAGCTCCTGTCCGTCCGCGTGCCCGGCCGGGGCGGGGTCGGTCTGGGCCCGCTGCTGTGGCAGTGCGGACGCTCCCTGCTGGGCCTTGGTGAGGAGATCGGCGAGGCTGCCGATCAGGTTTTTGCCCCGCTGGTCGACCACCGGGGTCTGCGTGATCGAATCCCGGTGCCGCCAAGCCTCGCAGTCTTCGATGGCGACAGGCGGCTGGCTTCCGGCGAGGGAGGGGGGCGGGACGTCCAGGTACAGGGAACGGAACTGGACGGCCTGCGATCCGGGGGTCAGAAGGTAGCCCAGGCCGAAGGTGCCGTCTTCCGGCTTGGCGACGGCCTCAGTGTCCAGGCCGCTCATGTCGCGGTCGGCGACCTTGGCGTACTGGCCGGGCCACTGCGGGGGGATCTGCGACAGGTCGAGGCCCTCCGCGCCCTCCACCGCGTTGGCACCGACCAGGGAGCCCTGTCCCTTGGCGCAGCGCAGGAACACCGCGCCGCCGCCGATCAGCAGCTGGGAGCGGATGATGGAGGAGTTGCCAAGGTCTTCGGCCAGCGGGGTCTGGGTGGCCAGGACTACGCCAATACCGCGCTTGAGTGAGCGGCGGGTCATCTGCTCCACGATCGCCTTCGCCTCCGCGTGGTACCGCGAAGAGGCCGCCAGCAGCATGTGTGCTTCGTCGATGACCATCAGGACCAGCGGGTCGGTGAAGGAAAAGGCGGGGGACCTGTAGCGGGCTTCGCGGTCGAGCATCATCGCGTAGCCCAGCCGCAGGGCGCCCATCGCCTCGTCCAGACCGTCCCCGCAGAAGGCGGCCAGCGGTGCTCCGGCGATGGTTCCGGCCTGCGGCGAGGACAGGATCACCGCGATCCGGGACCGGTGGGCGGAGAGCAGGATCTGTTCCAGTACTCCGGACTTCCCGGAGCGGGAGCCGCCCACGAGGTAGAGGTGGCGGGCGCCGGAGCCGGGCTGGGCGAGGGGTACGAGGGCGGCGCGGGCGTCGATGTAGGTGCCCAGGCGGACGTATCCGCGCGAGTCCATGGCCAGCTCGTCGACGACGGCGGAGAGCATCGTGCCGTGCATCAGCGCGTGTTCCTTCATCACGCGCACCCCCATCTGCGAGGGCTTGTCGGTGGGGGCCAGAGCGATCTGGATCGTCGACAGGTTGAGGTTGCCCGCGAGGTCCTGAATGTTGACGGTCCCGATGGCCTTCCGGTCGCGGGTAGCGATCCCCTCCCAGTCCAGCGGACCGTCGTAGTGGGTGAGAGCGAGGGTGGTGCCGGGCATCGCTCCGTCGGGGATGGCGACGTGCGCGGCCCACAGCTGCTCGGGAGTCGTCGGGGCGCTGGCCGCAATCTCCGGTGCGGCTGCCGCCTTCTTGAGGTGGACGGTGACGGGCAGCGCGTTCGGCGCGTAGTGCTTGGGGTCGCCCATCTCCACGTGGGATACGGGGATCTGGTAGACGGCGGCGATGTCCGCCGCCTTCACGCGGACCTGCTGGCCCTGGGGCAGCGTGATGACCCCGGTGAACGACAGGTGGTCGTCCCCGACGTCGACGGCGAGGTGTGCGAGGACGGCGCCGGCCTGGATCAGTTTGCGGCCCTCGGTCTGGGTCGGGCCGGAGATGAACTCCGCCCACCAGGCCGTGATCAGCTGCGCCTGCGAGGACTGCCCCGCCGCAGCGGTGGCTGTGGCGGGGAGTGTGGGGAGTTCGCTGACGGTGTTGCGGTGGTGGGCAAGGGCCGCTGCCCCGGCCGGTACGGCCAGGCCGAGGGCGAACAGCGGGTCCATGCCGCTGGCCAGGAGCTGGTGGGCGGCGATGCCGCACCCGCTGGTGGTGATCCCGCAGGCGATCAGGGAGCGCAGGGCGGGGGCGGAGGCGTTGATGGCCCACGCCCCCGCTCCGGCCGCGGCGGCGGCGATAGCGGACCAGGGGCCGACAGTGGCAGATGCCACCGCGAGGGCGGCGGGCGCGTACTGGATGAACTGTGCTCGGGTCGGCCCCATGGTCCGGCTCTCCTTACTGCTGGGTGTAGAAGGCGGCTTCGGCCATGTCGACGGGGGAGGTGTCCACGGCGTCGGCGATGCCCCCGTGGTCGGACTCGACGGTGGTCTTGGCGTCGTCGGCGGCCGCGGCCGCGCTGTCCGCCGCGGCCGTGTAGGCGCCGGCCGCTTCCTTGGCGCCCGTCATGGTCAGGGCGGCGTCGGCGAACTCGGCGGTGGTGGCCGCATCCACGGCCAGCGCCTTCATCGTTTCCGAGGCGTCCTGCATCTGTTCGGCCGTGTCGTCGATGTCGGTGGTCAGCTTGGTGACGGTCTCGGCGTGCTCGTGGACCTTGTGCGTGAGCCAGGCGAGCTTGGAACGCAGGGCCGCGTACGTGGCGGCGTCCTTGAGGGACTCGGTGACAGACATGCGGTCCTCCCCTATCGGGCGTTGTAGAAGTCGCGTTCGGCGGGCTTGGTCAGCGGGGAGTCCGCGACGGCCCGGAAGATCTGGCCGTGGCGGACTTCGGCGTTCGCGGACGCGGTGCGGCAGGCCTCCTCGCCCCCCTGGATCTGGTCGTGGAGCTTTTTCGCGGCGGCGGCCTGGAGGTCGAGCTGCTCCTTGAGGTGCTCGACCTTGCCGATGAGGTTCGCGCCGACGCCCTTCTCCGTGATCTCGGCGATCAGGACGTCGCAGTCCGCGGCCAGCTGGGCGGCCTCGTCAACGAGTTCCAGGCAGGTCTCGGTGCTGGACTGGCACAGGCCGGCGGCGCCTTCGGCGAGGTCGATGACCTGCGTGAGAGTGATGACCTCACCGCCGCTGTAGGTGCGGGACTTCCCGGCGGCCGTGGTGACGTGGACGCCCGTCTCGTCGACGGTCGCGGTGTGCGGGACGGGCGGGTTGGGCTGCATCGCGGGGTCCTTCCTGATCTGCTCGGGGATCGTGACGGTTGGGGGCGCAGGGATGGTGTCGGGCGGCGGGATCGTCGGACCCGGCGCCGGCGTGGGAGGAGCGGCGGCAGACGGCGGCGGTGTTGGTGGTGGAGTGTTCGGCGGCGGCGCGGCGGTCGGCGGTGTGGTGGACGTTGGCGGCACGGTGGCCCCCGCGGTGGGCGCGGAGGGCTCCTGCGGAGGTGCGGCGGAAGGCGAACCGGAAGGCGCAGGCCCTGGCTTCTTCAGGTAGGCGGAACGCCACCCGTCACGCAGGCCCCCGGCCCAATGAGCACCCGCGAGCAGTCCGTAATGCGCTTTCGCTGCCGCGTTGTAGGAGGCGTTTCGAAAGGTGTTCGGCGCCCTCGTCGGCTCCCATTTGGCTTTCGGCTTGGGCGGGGGTTTCTTGATTCCCGCCTGCTCGTATTTGCCGTGGGTGTTGTCGACGCCGACGAGGTAGGTGATGGCGAGGAGGATGAGCAGTTCCACGAGCCCCCTTCCGTGACACTGTGTAGTCGAGAGGGGTTACCGGTTACCGGTTACAGGCCCAGCGAGCACCGGTTCGGGCCGCTCAGGGCGGCACCGAGGCGGCGTCTGCGGGCTGTAACCGGTAACCGGCGGAGCGGGCCTAGCCCGACGTTCCGATGTTGCTGACCGTGTCGTTGGCGGTGTTGAAGACGGATTCGAGGGTGCTGCGGATCTCGTTACTGAACGGCGTGTACGGGAGGAAGATCCCGGAGACGATCAGCAGCAGGCAGATCAGTTGCTGCTTTCCCTTGGTCTTCTTGAAGGTGAAGAACAGTGCCCAGCAGAACAGGGCCAGGGCGAAAAACTGGAGCGTCATTCTCATGCACCCTTCTCGAAGGTGAATCCCTTGTTGTTCGCGGGGGTGACCGCACCAGAAGCGGAGGATGCGGAGAGCTTCTTGTAGGCGACGAGGCCGCCGCCGCCGACGAGCGCCACCCACAGCCAAGGGCTGGACGTGATGCCGTCGCCGGCACCCCCGGTGTGCTCCTTGGCCTTGGGGGTTGTGCCGCCGAGGGTCGGGGCGGCGCAGGCGGGGATCTTCGCGACGTCGTACGAGGCGGCCTTGGCCACGGCCGCCGCCCGGATCTTCATGCACTCTAGGTAGACGGACATCTCCCGCTCGTACAGGGCCTTGGCCGCGGCTTCCTCGGTCTCCGCCCGCTGCTTGTCGGCCTCGACCTCGACCAGGGCGTTCGCGGCCTGCTCCTTGGCCCGCGCGCGCTCCTGGGCGGCCTGCTCGCCCTGCATGCTGGTGACGGCCACGACCGTGCCGCACACCGCGAGGACGGCGATGGTGCCGCACATGGCGAGAGCGGCGGTGTTGCGGCGGACTCCGCTGAACTTGGCGGAGAACTTGGACGACGTGCTGGGCTTCTCCGGGGCTGCGGGGTTCATGCGGGTGAACTCCTTGTCCCAGTCGATGCCGGACATGAGGGTTCCTCCTTCCCGTGCTTGGGCGGTGCAGGTCAGACGTGCTGATCGGGGTCGGGGTAGGCGCATGGGGTGCACATGCCGAGCGAGGCCGGAATGACGTATCCGGCGTCGCGGCGGCAGTTCGGGCACCAGCGGCGAGCGGCGTTGGCCTTCGCCAGAGCGGCGGCCCGCCGTTCGGTCATCGGCCGGACGGGCCGGGCCACCTCGATCCGGTAGAGGTAGGCGACCAGCGGCCCGCGCCGACGGCGGGGCCGTTCCAACTGGGCGGCGACGTCCTGTCCGCCGGGGCGGAGGCCGAGGGCGCGGAGCTGCCGGCGGGTGGCGAGTCCGTCCGGGGCGAGGCTCCACCGGTAGACGGGGAGGGTGGTCACCGGGGGCTCTCTTCCTGGGCCATGAGGGTGGCCCAGGCGCCCCGGATCCGGGCTTCGCCGCCGGTGAATCCGGACTCGCGGAACGCGGCGACGGTCTGCCGATAGGACAGGGGCGGGTCGGCGGAGTAGCGCAGAAACCGCAGGACGACCACGATCTGTTCGTCGCTGAGGGGCTCCCCGATCAGCGGGGTGGAGACCCCGGCGATGGCGGCGACCTCGCCGAGAGTCACGGGTGTGACGGCGGGCGTGACGCTCTCCTCGCTCAGGTCGGTCAGCGGGTCGTTGACCTGCGTGTCTTCCCCGTCACGCCCGCCCGTGACCGC
>NZ_JARAYQ010000325.1:0-7856 GCF_033794505.1 Streptomyces sp. MB09-01
GAAGGGGGTGGATCAGTGGCGGGCGGGTGCGGCGGAGGTCGTCTCGCGGGCCGCGGCTGCCGCGACGACCCGGCCTGCGCGGGCGGCGCGTCCTGCCGTACGGCGTTCCAGTGCGCCGGATACGAGGGCGAGCACCAGGGCGGAGGCGGCCAGTGCCGCGCCGACCCAGTTCGGGGCGGTCCAGCCGAGTCCGGCGGCGATCACGAGCCCGCCGAGCCATGCGGCGAGCGCGTTGCCGAGGTTGAAGGCGCCGATGTTGACGGCGGAGGCCAGGGTGGGCGCCCCGGCGGCCTGGTCCAGGACCCGCTTCTGGAGCGGCGGCACGGTCGCGAAGCCGAGGGCGCCGATCAGCACGACGGTGACGGCGGCGCCGGCCTTGGTGTGGGCGGTGAGCGTGAAGACGGCCAGGGTGACGGCGAGCGCACCGAGGGAGACGTACAGCATCGGCATGAGCGCGCGGTCGGCGTACCGGCCGCCGATGAGGTTGCCGGCGACCATGCCCAGGCCGAAGAGGACGAGGAGCCAGGTGACGGAGGAGCCTGCGAAGCCGGCGACGTTGGTCATCATCGGGGTGATGTAGGTGATCGCGGCGAAGACGCCGCCGAAGCCGAGGACGGTCATCGCCATCGCGAGCAGGACCTGGACGTTGCGGAAGGCGGCGAGCTCGCGGCGGATCCGTACGCCGCCCTCGGGCCGGGGCAGTTCGGGGACCAGGCGGGCGATGCCGAGCAGCCCGGCGACACCGAGCGCGGCGACGATCAGGAAGGTGACGCGCCAGCCGAGGGTCTGTCCGACGAGGGTGCCGAGCGGGACGCCGACGACGTTGGCCACGGTCAGGCCGGTGAACATCATGGCGATGGCTCCGGCCTTCTTCTGGGGGGCGACGAGTTCGGCGGCGACGACCGCGCCGATGCCGAAGAAGGCTCCGTGGGCGAGGGAGGCGACGACGCGGCCGGCCAGCATGACGCCGAAGGCGGGGGCGAGGGCGGAGAGCACGTTGCCCGCGATGAAGAGGCCCATGAGCAGCATCAGCATGCGCTTGCGGGGGATGCGGGTACCGAGGACGGTCATCAGCGGAGCGCCGAGGACGACGCCGAGGGCGTAGCCGGTGACCAGGAAGCCCGCGGTGGGGATCGAGACGCCGTACGTTCCGGCGACCTCGGGGAGCAGGCCCATGATCACGAATTCGGTGGTGCCGATCCCGAAGGCCCCTACGGCGAGGGCGAGGAGTGCGAGAGGCATGGGGGAGGTGCCCTTCAGGGGAGGTGCGGGTGCGGGTGCGGCACTCGATTGCGGTCGCCGCTTACGTGCGTCCACATTAATTGCAGACGCGGGATATTTGCAAGCGCGGGCTATTGCACGGGTGTCCTATCCTGGGATCACACACCCGCACGGCAGCACGCTTCGACGGAGGAAGCCCATGACGGCCACGGACGGCGCGCTCACCGCCCTCTCCCAGGGCTGGTGCGCCCTCTCCCTCTTGCACGGGCGGATCGAGACGCACATCGAACGGGCCCTGCAGGCCGGGCACGGCCTGAGCGTGCGCGAGTACTCGCTCCTCGACGTCCTCAGCCGCCAGCACAACGGGCCGGGCGGGCACCTGCGGATGCACCAGGTCGCCGACTCGGTGGTGCTCAGCCAGAGCGCGACGACCCGGCTGGTCAGCAGGCTGGAGGACCGCGGCCTGCTGAACCGCTACATCTGCGACACCGACCGCCGGGGCATCTACACAGACGTGAGCGAGGCGGGCCTGGCGCTCCTCGCCGCGGCCCGGCCCACGAACGACACCGCCCTGCGCGAGGCCCTGGACGAGGCCTCGCGCAACCCGGAACTCGCCCCGCTGGTGTCGGCCGTGGAGAACCTCCGCCGCTGACCCCGCGCGCCCCCGAGGCTGCTAGCGCGGACCGCCGGTGGCCGGCGGCGAGGAGGTTACCGCCCGGCCCGACGGGGTGGACGGGACCGCCGACGGCGACACCGACCCCGAGCCCTTGGAGGCGGGCGCGGTCGGCGGGCTCACCGACGCGGCCGGAGACGGCGATTCCACCGGGCGCACGGACGCGTCCACGCCCGGGCTCGGCTGCGCGGAACCGGCGGACCTCGGCGAGGGCGTCGGCGACGGCTCCGGGGACAGGCCGGGACCCGTGACCTTCGGCGGGGTGGCCGGCGGCGTCGGGCCGGGCACCGGATCCGGGGCGAGCAGCAGGTAACCGATCCCGGCGGCCGCAGCCGCCGCCAGGCCCGCCAGGGGCAGCGCGAACCGCCGCAGCCTCTCCACGGGCAGCCGCCTCACGTGCGGTCCGGGCGGATCCGCGGGGCGCAGCCGGCGGACGTCGATGCTGTCCGCGCGGGCGTCGAGGGCCTGCCGCAGCCGCCGCTCGACCGGGCGTTCGGCGAGGCGTTCCCCGTCACGCGTCATATCCGTCCCTCCAGAATCCGTTCCAGCGCGTCCAGACCGCGGCTCGCATTGGACTTGACCGCTCCCCGGCTGATCCCGAGGGTGGCCGCGATCTCCGCCTCGCTGAGATCGGCCCAGTAGCGCAGCACCAGGACCTGGCGGCGGCGCGCCGTCAGCCGGCCGAGCGCGGCGAGCACCTCGCGGTGCGCCTCGTCCAGGACCACGTGGTCCTCGGCGGACGGCACGTCGGCCTCCGGAGACGGGGTCCAGGCCCGTACGGTGCGCCGGCGGCGCAGCACGGAGCGCGAGGTGTTGACGACCGCGGTGCGCAGGTAGCCGAGGGCGTTGTCGACCTCGGTGATCTGTTCGCCGTGGCGCCGGTACAGGGCGGTGAAGGCGTCCTGGACCACGTCCTCGGCGGTGGCCAGGTCGTCGACGAGCAGCACCGCCAGGCGGACCATCCGCAGCCGGTGCGCGTGGTAGAGCTCGGTGACGGTGGGCGGCTGCGGTTCGCCGTGGCCCGTGTGCCCGAACGCGTGGGAGGAAGCGTACGAAGGCCCGTACGGGGACTCGTGCGCGCGCCGGGAGGCCGGCGGGGCGGAACGCTCCCGGCGCAGCAACGACCACAGGCCCCGCCACGCCCGGCCGAAGCCGGGCGTGAGAGGGCCGACGGGTGGTGCGAGGTGGAGCACGGGATTCCTCAGTTCGCGCGGCGCCGCACGGCGTACAGGGCTCCGGCGCCGGCGAGGACCAGACCGGTGGCCCCCGCCCCGAGGGCCATGGTGGTCGCCGAGGAGCCAGTATGCGCGAGCTCGGCCCCCTCGGCGGCGGGGCCCGCCTCGGACGGGGAGGCGCTGGGCTTGGGACCGGGCGTCCCGGGGCTCGACGCGGAGACGCTGGGAGCGGCGCTGGGAGCCGCGCTCTTCGCGCCCTCGCTCGGAGGGGTGCTGACGGAGGGAGCCGGCTTGGCCCCGCCCTCGCTGGGAGAGGCACTGGCCGGAACGCTGACCGCCGGAGCGGGTGCGGGCGAGCTGCCGCTCGCCGCGGAGGCCGGCCCGGCGAGGGAGACGGCCACTGCGGCCGCGGCGGCGATCACGGCCGTCCGGCGGACGGCCAGGGGGGCGCGCAGGGCACGCTTCAGGTTCTTCACGGTGGTTCTCCACGGTCGGGTCGAAGGCGCGGGACTGCGCCCTTCACCCCCGCACGACGCGCGACCCGCCGGGAGGTTGCCGCCGATCCGGAAAAACTTTCGGCCCGGTTTCCGGCAGCCCGCGCAGGGCGGTGCCCAGGGTGGCTACGCCCTCCTCGATCTCGCCGGCCGAGCCGGCCGCGTAGCCGAGGATCAGGCCCGGCGGGCCCGGCCGGACCCGGTGCCAGGACAGCGGGTGGGCCTTGACGCCCAGGGCCAGCGCCGCCGAGGCCAGGGACGTGTCCTCGAAACCGGCCGCGTCGAAGGTGACCATCAGGTGCAGGCCGGCCGCGGCGCCGTGCACCCGGGCCCCCGGCAGGTGCTCGGCGAGGGCCCCGAGCATGGCGTCACGGCGGCGCCGGTGGCGGCGCCGGACGTGGCGCAGGTGCCGCTCCAGCTCGCCCGAGTCCATCAGCCGGGCGAGGACCAGCTGGGCGAGGACCGGGTTGCCCAGGTCGGCGTAGCGCTTGGCGGCGGTCACCGCGTCACGCAGCCGCGGCGGCACCAGCAGCCAGCCCAGGCGCAGGGCGGGGGCGAGGAGTTTGGAGACGCTCCCTGCGTAGCAGACGGCCTCGGGGTGCAGGGCGCGCAGCGCGGGGACGGGGGCGCGGTCGTAGCGGTGCTCGGCGTCGTAGTCGTCCTCGATGACCAGGCCCCCGGCGGCCGCCCAGCCGAGCAGGTCCCGGCGGCGCTCGCCGTCGAGGACCACCCCGGTCGGGAACTGGTGCGCCGGGGTGAGCAGCACGGCCCCGGCCCCGCTCGCGCGGAGCCCGGCCACGTCGAGCCCGGCCTCGTCCACCCGTACGGGAACGGTCTCCAGCCGTCCGTACTCCAGCTGCTGGCGGGCCCCGAGCGAGCCCGGGTCCTCCACAGCGACCCGGTGCACGCCCTCCTCGCGCAGGACCTGCGCCAGCAGCCCCAGGGCCTGGGCGACGCCCGCGACGATCACCACCTCGTCGGGGTCGGCGCGGATGCCGCGGTTGCGGGCCAGCCAGCCGGCGACCGCCTCGCGCAGGGCCGGCGCGCCCTGGGGGTTGCCGTAGCCGAAGTCGGCCGGGGTCAGACCGGCGAGCACCCGACGCTCGGCCTGCAGCCAGGCCGTACGGGGAAAGGCGGTGAGGTCGGGGACGCCGGGCGAGAGGTCGATCCGGCAGGGCACGGCGCGCAGGGCGTCCACCGGCCCGCCGCGGTCCGGGGCGGGCGCCGGGCCGGCCGCCGGCGGCGGGGCTGCGACCACCACGGTGCCGGCCCGGCCCCGGCCGCGGACCTGGCCGGTCTCCGCCAGCCGCTGGTAGGCCTCGGTGACGAGCCCGCGGGAGACGCGCAGTTCGGCGGCGAGGACGCGGCTGGCTGGGAGCCGGCTGCCGACGGGCAGCCGGCCGTCGGCGATGGCCGCGCGGAGCCGGCCCGCCAGCCAGTCGGTGCGGCCGCCCGGCGGGGCCTGGCCGAGGTCGAGCTGGAGGAAGTCCGAGCCGCTCGGGCTTTTGGACCCCTGGATCACGCCTTCATTGGACCTGCTCACGGGACCATTGTGGGGCCACGCTGGATCTCATGCAGAAAACCTCCACCCCGACCGCGACCGCGACCGCAACCACGCGCTCGAGCACCAGCCCCGGCACGAGCACGAGCGGAGCCTCCACCGCCTTCCGGGACCTGGTCCCCGGCATCGCGGGGATGGCGCTGGTCGGCAGCAGCGTCACCGTCTCCCGGTCGCTCGTCGACGCCCCGCTGTTCGCCACGCAGGCCGTCCGGTACACCCCCGCCGCGCTGTTGCTGTTCGCCCTGGCCCGCGCGGCGCGGGTGCCGGTCCTGCGGCCGCGCGGGCGGGAGTGGCTGTGGCTGGGCGGGATCGCGGCGACCGGGCTGGTGCTGTTCAACGTGGCCGTCGTGCGCGGGGTGGCGCACGCCGAACCGGCCGTGATCGCCGTGGCGGTGGCCTCCGTACCGATTCTGCTGGGGCTGATCGGCCCGTTCCTGGAGGGCCGGCGGCCCAGCCGCCAAGTGCTGCTGGCGGCCCCGGTGGTGGTGGCCGGGGCGGTGCTGGTCGAGGGGACGGGCCGGACGGACGCCGCCGGGGTGGGCTGGGCCGCGCTCGCGCTGGGCTGCGAGGCCGGGTTCACCCTGCTCGCCGTGCCCGTGCTGCGCCGGCACGGTGCGTGGGGGGTGTCCGTGCACGCGGTGTGGCTGGGGGCGTTCATGCTGGCGGGGCTCGCGGTGGTCTTCGAGCGCCCCGACGACCTGGGGTCGCTCGGGCCGGTGCAGTGGGCGGCGGCGGGGTACCTCGCCGTCATGGTGACGGCAGTGGCGTTCCTGCTCTGGTACCGCACGGTGGCCGCCGTGGGCGCGGGCCGCGCAGGGCTGCTGACCGGGGTCGCCCCGCCGGCCGCGGCCGGCGCCGGGGTCCTGGCCGGCAGCGGGGTCCCGGGGCCGGCGGTGTGGCTGGGCCTGCTGGTGGTGGCCGCAGGGCTGGCCGTGGGCCTGCGCCCGAGCCGGACCCCCGCAACGCCCGTGCGGCCGGCCCGCGATGACCGGGCGGACCCGGCGGTGACCGGGGCGGCCGACGCGCGATGACCGGGCGGACGCATCCTCTTGAGGGCGCCGGGGCTCGTGGATCACCATCCGCAGATGCCGACACCCGCTCGCCACGCGCCCCCGTACAGCAGCTGGATGCGGTGCTTCTCCCCCACCGCCAACCACCGCAGGCTCGGCCCGGTCTGCCTCGGAGCGGGATTCCAGCAGGGCGTGCTGCCGGTGGTCGGCCCGTGCGCGCTCGACCACCACGTCGCCGTGGTCGTCACCCGCGGCCGGGGCTGGTTCGGCCACGGCGGCGCGGCCGGCGCAGCCGGTGGCCGCGCCCGCGCTGCTGTGGCTGGTGCCGGGAGTGGGACACCGCTACGGGCCCGATCCGCTGACCGGCTGGGACGAGTGCTTCGTGGACTTCGCCGGGCCCGCCGTGGCGGCCTGCACCGACCTGGGCCACGTCACCCCGGACCGCCCGCTGGTGCCGCCCGGCGCGGCGGACCGCTGCTGGAGGTCGAGGCGGCGGCCGCCGTGCGCGGGCTGCTCGGGGCCCTGCGCTACGCCCGTGCCGGGAGTCCGGCCACGGGGACGCCGCGGTGGACGCGCTGGCGCGGGACGCCCTGCTGCCGATATCCGTGACCGAGCACGCGGCCCGGCTCGGGATGCCGCTGACGCAGTTGCGCCGGGCGGTGCGGCGCAGCCCCGGGGAGGGGGTCGAGGAGTACCTCCTCGGGATCAGGCTGAGCCGGGCGAAGGAGCTGCTGGCCCGCACCGACCTGCCGGTCGCCGCGATCGCCCGGCGGTCGGCCACGAGGATCCGGCCCACTTCAGCCGGCTGTTCAGCCGCCGGGGGGCATGGCACCCGTACGCTTCCGCGCCCAGCAGTCGGTCCGGGGGCCCGCGCGGTAGACGCGCGGGCCTGCCGACCTACCGGCCGCGGGCCGTTCAGCGCAGGATGCCGGCCGTGCGGGCGGCGCGCACCCAGGACGGGAACTCCGACAGCAGCCGGTCGTACAGCTCCGGGTCGGAGAGCCGCTCGATGTCGTCGACCGCGAAGAAGCCGACGTTGTCGACCCGCCGTCCGGGCAGGGTGTCGAAGTACTCCAGGACCCCGTACTGGGCCCGGCCCAGGCCGATGAACTGCCAGAACAGCGGCTCCTCGACGGCCTCCCGCAGCTCCCGCTCGATCTCTGCGTTGCGGTACACGCCGCCGTCGGAGAAGAAGAGCACCAGCGTCGGGGCGGGCACCGGGTGGTCCCGTACGAAGGCACGCACCTGCGCGATGACCTTCTGCTCCTCGTTGCCGATGCCGACCGCGCGCATGTCGATCTGGCCGGGGACCAGCCCCTTGGGCGGTTTGCGGCGCCCGAACAGCCCGATCTGGCCGACGCGTACGTGCAGGCGCAGCCATTCGGGCAGCTCGCCGATCTCCAGGTCGGGCAGGCGGGCCGGGTTCGTGGCGAAGGTCCAGGCCTGCATCTGCCCGTCGTCGTCGAGCTGTGCGGCGACGGCGGCCATGCGCTCGGCGACTCCTGCGACGGTGCCGCGGGTGTAGTGGGCCGCCATCGAACCGGAGGCGTCGAGGACGAGGACGACGCGGGCGGTCAGGGTCGTGACGCCCTGCTTGCGCAGGCTGACCGCGACCTGCTGCTTGCGCAGGGAGAGGAGTTCGCGCACGGCGGGCGGCAGCTGTTCCTCGCCCTTGGCCAGCCGTACCGTCGGGGCCGGCTGCGGGAGCGGGGGTTCCGGCGC
>NZ_JARAYQ010000326.1:0-7837 GCF_033794505.1 Streptomyces sp. MB09-01
GGGGAGGGGAGGCCGGGGGGTCAGGTGATGGACACGCCGCTGTCGATGCTGATGACCTGGCCCGTCATGCAGTCCTGCTCGAGGAAGAGGCGGGCGCTGCGGGCGACCTCCTCGACCGTGACGAACCGGGGGATTGGGGCCTTGCCCTCCATGCCCTCGATGACCCGGTCCGGGAGGGTGTTCGTCATACCCGTGATCATGAACCCGGGGGACAGCGCGTTCACCGTCACCCCGCGCCGGCCGCACTCGGACGCGAGCGTCCGGGTGAAGCCGATCAGACCCGCCTTGGACGCCGAGTACGCCGTCTGCCCGGCCGTCGCGATGATGCCCGACGGGGACACGATGTTGACCACCCGGCCCCACCGCTGGCGCAGCATGTGCGGCACCGCCACCCGGGCGGTGTGGAACGACCCGATCAGGTTGGTCTGGATGACCTGCGCCCAGTCCGCCGGGTTCTGCATCGCCATGAGGCTGTCCTTGCGGATCGCCCCGTTGTTGACGAGGACGTCCACCGGGCCGAGCTCGGCCGATATCGCCTCGTGGAGGGCCTGGGTGGCCTCCCACGAACCGACGTCCCCGGTGACCAGCACCGACGGGTTCACCAGCTTCTCCCGGACGGCCTCGGCGGCCTCACGGGCACTGTTGTAGTGGACCGCGACCCGGCAGCCCAGCGCGTCGAGTTCGAGCGCCAGGGCCTGGCCGAGGCCGCCCGAGGCACCGGTCACGAGCGCGACCGGGGACTCGGGCCGCTGGCCTGCACCGTTCTTGCTCATGCCGCGACACCGCCCCACTCCATCAGGATCGAACCCCAGGTCATGCCGGCTCCGAAGCCGGCCAGCAAGACCTTGTCACCGGCCTTGATACGGCCCTCCTCCAAGGCCTCGGTCAGCGCGATCGGGATCGACGCCGAAGCCGTGTTGCCGTACTTCTGGAGGTTGGTGATCAAAGCCTCCTGCCGCAGGCCGGTGTGCGACAGGATCGAGTTGATGATCCGGATGTTGGCCTGGTGCGGAACCACATGGTCCACATCGGCCGCGTCCACCTTGGCGCTCTCCAGCGTCTCGCGCACCGTACGGACGGTGTAGCGGACGGCGTTGAGGTAGATCTCGTTGCCGTTGATCTGCGCGTAGTGCAGGCCCGCGTCGAGCGTCTCCTGGGTCGTCGGCATCCGGCTGCCGCCGGCCAGCACCTTCAGCGAGCCGGTGCAGGCGCCGTCGGCGCCCAGGTTCCACGCCTTGACCCGGTTCTCCGCGCCCGGCTGCAGGACGACCGCGCCCGCCCCGTCGCCGACGAGGATGGACAGGTCCCGGTCGGCCGGGTTGGCCGTCAGGGTATGGGTGTCGGAGCCGATCAGCAGGATCGGCCGGGGATCGATGGCGATCAGCGCCATCGCCGACACCAGCCCGTAGACGAAGCCCGCGCACTCGGAGTTGACGTCGTGCGCGCTCCCCGAGATGCCCAGTTCGTGGTGGACGAACGCGGACGTCGCCGGGGACGGCTGCTCGGGCGTGGCGGTCGCGACGATGAGGTGGGCGATGTCGGCGCCGGTCAGCCCGGCCTTCTCCAGAGCACGCCGGCCGGCCTCGACGGCCAGGGAGGCGGTGGTCTGCCCCGGGTCGACCGCCCGCCGCTCGCGGATCCCGCAGCGGCTGACGACCCAGTGCTCGTCGACGCCGAAACGTGTCGCGAGTTCGGCGCTGGTGACGATGCGTTCGGGTACGGACATGCCCCACCCGGTGATGTCGAAGCCGGTCACGTCACCCCTCGCTACGCCTGAGCCGGGACGAGGTCGACGATCTTCGCGTACACGTCACGCAGCGTGGTCGTGTCGTCGAGGTCCGCGAAGAGGGACTCGTCGGCCGGGATGTGCGGGTACTGGTTCTGGAATCCGTACAGCCACTCCATCAGGTCCAGCGAGTCGACGTCCGCAATGTGCTGGAGCGGGGCGTCGGGGCTGACCTCCGCGGCACCCGAGACGGCCTCGAGCTGGCTCGCCAGTTCTTCGATGGTGGGCAGCGACATGGGGTCGGTCCTCTCTCGGCAATGCAACTCGGCAGTGCGTGTCTGGTTTTCGAGAGTGATAAAAGCTCCGCCCCCGCAAGGAAGACGCAACACCGCCCCGGATCCTGATTCCCGGCCTTCTTGCGCACACCTTGCGGGGCATCGGGTTTTCTCGGTCGCGAATTCGGAAACACGGCCCGCCGGACACGCAGGAAAGAGGATCAGGATGACAACGGTCGCCCCCAAGTCGGTGGACCCCGAGGTCGATGCGATCAGGCACCACTACGAGGTCAGCAACGATTTCTACCGGCTCCTGCTGGGCCCCACGATGATGTACTCGGGCGGCTACTGGGAGGACGGCGAGGACCTGGTCGCCACCCTGGACGAGGCGCAGGAGCGCAAGCTCGACAAGTTCGCCGAACTCGCGAACGTCGCGGCCGGCGGCGCCAAGCGCGTCCTGGACATCGGCTGCGGCTGGGGCACCATGCTCAACCGCCTCACCACCGTGCACGGCGCGGAGCAGGCCGTCGGCCTGACCCTGTCCCGCACCCAGGAGGCCTTCATCGACGGCCTCGGCAACCCGCGCATCACCACGCTGGTCCAGAGCTGGGCGGACTACAAGGTCGCCGACGACAGCGAGAAGTACGACGCCGCGTTCTGCATCAACGCCCTGGAGCACTTCGTCTCCTCCAACCTGCCGCCCAAGGAGCGCACCAAGCGCTACCGGTACTTCTTCCAGCAGGTCGCGAACGCCCTCAACCCGGGCGCGAAGTTCGTCCTGCACACCATGACCGCCGAGGCGCTGCCGATGAACCGCGCCCTCCTCGACGACCTGAAGTTCCTCCAGCGCTCCGAGTTCGAGGGCTGCCACATCCCCCACCTGAGCGAGCTGTCCGCCGCCGCCGAGGGGCTCTTCGAGATCGACGAGATCGTCAACGAGCGCGAGTCCTTCGCGATGGCCTGCCGCGCCTGGCTGGTCCTGCTGGCCGAACGCCGGGACGAGGCCGTGGCCCTGGAGGGCGAAGAGGTCGTCTCGCGCTTCGAGCGCTACCTCGACATCTTCGCGTACACGCTCGAGGACAAGTTCTTCAACAACTTCCGCGTCACCATCACGCGCCGCTGAGGAGGCCGACGTGACGAGCATTCTTGAGCCGGCCAAGGACGGCGGAGCCCGTACGGGCACCGAGACGCATCCCGGTGGCGGCGGACCGACCCGGCACCTTAGGGTCGCGGTCATCGGCACCGGCTTCTCGGGCCTGGGCACCGCCATCCGACTGCTGCAGTCGGGCATCGACGACTTCCTGGTGTTCGAGCGGGCCGACGAGGTCGGCGGCACCTGGCGCGACAACAGCTATCCCGGTTGTGCGTGCGACGTCATGTCCCACCTCTACTCCTTCTCCTTCGCCCGCAACCCGAACTGGAAGTCGACGTTCGCCTCACGCGACGAGCTGTACGCCTACCTCCGCGACACGGCCGACCGCTTCGGCGTACGCCCCCACATCCGGTTCGGACACGAGCTGGAGGCCGCCCGCTGGGACGAGGACGAGCGGCACTGGAAGATCGAGACCTCGCAAGGCCACTACACCGCCCAGTTCCTGGTCACCGGCACCGGCTACCTCAGCGAGGCCGCCGTACCCGACATCAAGGGGCTGGCGGACTTCGAGGGCAAGGTCTTCCACTCCTCGAACTGGGACCACGACCACGACCTGGCCGGCCGCCGCGTCGCCGTCATCGGCACCGGCGCCTCCGCCATCCAGTTCGTCCCCAAGATCCAGCCCGAGGTCGGGCAGCTGGACCTCTACCAGCGCACGCCCCCGTGGGTCGGCCCCAAGCCCGACAAGGCCAACAGCGAGCTGCACACCAAGATGCTCCGCTCACTGCCCGGATACCAGCAGTTCCGGCGGGGCTTCAACATGTGGGGCCGGGAGATCCTGGCCTTCTTCTGGAAGCGCCCCAAGCTCGCCGAGAAGGTCCAGAAGATGGCGAGCGACCACCTCGAGAAGTCGGTCCCCGACCAGGCACTGCGCGCCAAGCTGACCCCCGACTACCTGGTGGCGTGCAAGCGCCTGCTGTTCTCCAACACCTGGTACCCGGCGATCCAGCAGCCCAACGTCGAGATCGTCACCGACGGCATCGCCGAGGTCCGCCCCAAGTCGATCGTAGGCAGCGACGGTGTGGAACGCGAGGTCGACACCATCATCCTGGGCACCGGCTTCCAGGCCACCGACCGCCCCGTCGCCCGCCGCATCTGGGGCAAGGGCGGCGTCCAGCTGCGCGAAGCCTGGAAGGACGGCATGGCCGCCCACCGCGGCACCACCATCGCCGGCTTCCCGAACCTCTTCATGCTCCTGGGCCCGAACACGGCGCTGGGGCACTCCTCGCAGACCGTGATGATCGAGGCGCAGGTCCAGTACGTCGTGGACTCCCTCAAGCAGGCGCAGAAGCGCGGCCTGGCCAGCATCGAGGTCCGCCAGGAGGCGCAGGACGCCTACAACCGCACGCTCGACCGGCACCTCGAGGGCACCGTCTGGATGTCGGGCGGCTGCAAGAGCTGGTACCTCGACGCAGCCGGCCGCAACACGACGGTCTTCCCCACCTACACCTGGCGCTTCCGTCGCGGGACCAAGCGCCTCGACCTGAGCGAGTACCAGCTCGCTTCCCGGGTGCGCAGCACCAAGCCGGTACCTCACCAGTAGGAGACGCACGAAGATGAGCAGCACCCACAGAACTGCCGCGGGCACCGCCGCCGAGCCGTCCCGCCGCCGGGTCCTGGGCGGGATCGCGACCACGGCCGTCGCCGTCGTCGGCTGGAACGCCGTGTCCCAGACCTGGGCGACGGCCGCCGAGGCCGCCGGCAACTCCGACGTCGTCCCCGTCCCGGGGCTGGTCGGGACCCTGGAGACGACCCCGGGCGTGGTCGACTCCTTCGCCAACGACTTCGGACACCTCTTCGACGGCGCCGCGAGCAAGCCGTGGGCGGTGCTGCGCCCCGGCGGCATCAACGACATCGTCAAGATCGTCGACTACGCCCGCACGAACAACATCAAGGTCGCCGTCAACGGCCAGGGCGGCACCGGCAACGACATCGAATCCCACTCCGTCTACGGCCAGGCCCGCGTCCCCGGCGGCATCTCCATCGACGCCAAGGGCATGTCGAAGATCATCTCCATCGGCAGCGACACCGCCGTCGTCGAGGCCGGGGTGACCTGGGGCCAGCTGACCGACGCCGCCCTCAAGGTGGGCAAGACCCCGCCGGCCCTGCCCGACTACCTGTACATCTCCGTCGGCGGCACCATCAGCATCGGCGGCATCGGCGGCACCGTACAGAAGTACGGCCTGCTGTGCGACACGGTCCAGTCGATCGACATCATCACCGGCGACGGCAGGCTCGTCACCGCCAGCGCCTCCCAGCGCACGGAACTGTTCCACGCGGCGCTCTCGGGCGGCGGCCAGGTCGGCATCATCGTCCGGGCCACCGTCAAGCTGATCCCCGCGCCCAAGCGGGCGGTCATCTTCAGCCTCTACTACAGCACGGTCGAGCAGTACCTCACCGACTCGGAGAAGGTGCTGGCCGACGGCCGGTTCCAGGTCCACGCCGGCGAGATGCTCCGCACCCCGGACAACTCCGGCTGGCGGTACAAGCTGGAGGTCGGCGCCACCTACAACACGACGCCGCCGAACCGGACCAAGCTGCTGTGCGACCTGAAGGACGTCCGCGCGGACGCCGTCATCGAGGACGTCTCCTTCCGGGACTACATGTTCCGCCTCGACGCCTACGAGGCGTACCTGAAGGAAGGCGGCCACTGGTACACGCCCAAGCCGTGGCTGAGCATGTTCCTGCCCGCCTCCAAGACCAAGGCGTTCATGAAGCTCGTCGAGCAGGAGCTGGACGCGAACTCCCTCGGCGGCGGATTCCTGCTCTTCTACCCGTTCTACACCTCGAAGATCAAGCGGCCGCTGGCGATGATGCCCAACGAGTCCGTGGTCTACCTCTTCGACCTGCTGCGCTTCCCCAACCCGGGTGAGCCCGACATCCAGGGCATGATCGACCAGAACCGCCGCCTGTACGACATCGCGGTGGCCAGCGGCGCCAAGCGCTACCTGGTGGGCTCGATCCCGATGACGGGCGCCGACTGGCAGAAGCACTTCGGCAACCGCTGGACCGGCTTCGTCAACGCCAAGCGGAAGTTCGACCCCAACAACATCTTCACGCCCGGCCAGGGCTTCTTCGCCTGACGGCAGACCGGCCGGCTGTGAAGTCCCGGCGGTGGGGGCGGGGGAGAGCGACGCCCCCCGCCCCCACCGCCTTTTCCCGTACCGAGTGGAGGCCCCAGAGATGAGCACGTACGACCTGATCGACGAGGCGGTGATCGACGCCCCGGCGGATGCCGTCTGGGACGCGCTCGTCGCCGAATTCCGCGGCGCGAAGAAGTGGTGGGTCCCGCACAACACGTTCACCGCGCTCTCCGGCGCCCCCGACGAGGTCGGCGGCACGGTGGGCGTCGTCGTCCACACCAAGGGCGTCGACAAGGGCGGACTGAAGCTGCGCTTCACCTCCCGCACGGTGGCCGTGGAGCCCGGCCGCCGCCTCGACATCGAGTACGTCGACGGCGTCTTCCGCGGCCCGAGCACCTTCCTGCTCGAACCGCTGCCCGGCGGCCGCACCCGCGTCTCGATGCACTTCACCGGCAGCCCGCACGGCTGGCTCAAGGCCCTGGCCAAGGTCGCCGACCTGGGCGCCGAACACTCCAAGGCCACCCTCGCCGCGTTCGAGTCGCTGGACCGGCAGCTGTCGGCGGCACCCCGGTGACCGCCGCTGCGCAGGTCACCAGCGAACTGACGGTCCGCACCGACGACGGCGCCGAGCTGGCGGTGACCGTCCTGGCACCCCTGACCGGCACACCGGCCCGCGCCGACGTGGTCCTGCTGCACGGCTGGGCACACACCCGCCGCGCCTGGGGCACCGTCGCCGACCGGCTGATCCGCGCCGGACACCGCGTGGTGCTCTACGACCAGCGCGGCCACGGCGCATCCACCCTGGGCCGCACACCGGTCTCGGTGGAACGGCTGAGCGCGGACCTGGCGGCGGTCCTGGGCGAGACCGACGCCCGCGAGGCCGTCCTCGTAGGCCACTCGGGCGGCGGGTTCACCGCCCTCTCCTACGCCGCCACCTCGCCCTCGGCGGGCCGGCTGCGCGGCCTGGTGCTGCTGGGCACGGCGGCCCACGGCCAGGACACCCCGGACGGCGAGGTGAAGATGATGGGCAGCCAGGTCTTCACCCGGGCCCTGCGCCGGCCCTGGCTGGGCGGCAAACTGCTCGCCTCCACCATGGGCAAGGGCGTGGATCCCGTCGTGCGCGACGTGAACCGGCAGATGTTCGCCGCCACCACACCGCGCGTGCGGGCGGACTTCTTCCGCTGCACCCGCGGCTGGGACGTCCGCGAGGCACTGAAAGCGGTCACCACCCCCGCCGTGGTCCTGCACGGCGACGGCGACAAAGTGATCGACATCGCGCTGGCCGAGACCCTCGCCCAGGTCCTGCCCGGCGCCCGCTTCGAACCGGTCCCCGGCGCGGGCCACATGCTCGCGCTGGAGCGTCCGCTCCTCGCGGTCGCGGCCGTCACCGAGCTCGCCTCACGATGATCGAGGAACTCCTCCCCCCGGGCGTCACGTCATCGGAAGCCTTCGACGACGCGGCGCCCGCTCCTCTCTTCCCCGCCGAGGCCGCCCTGATGCAGGGCCGACGCGCCCGCCGGCGCAGACAGTTCGCCACCGCCCGCGCCTGCGCCCGCCGCTGCCTGGCCGACCTCGGCCGCCCCGCCGCCCCCCTCCTGCC
>NZ_JARAYQ010000327.1:0-7813 GCF_033794505.1 Streptomyces sp. MB09-01
CCGCCCCCCTCACCCCGTCGGCCGACGGCACGTCCCAGCAGCTCGACGTGGCCGCGGCGCCACAGGGCTCGCCCACGCCCGCGGCCGTGTCCCGGGGCGACGGCAAGGGCAAGACCGAGAAGTCCTCGCTGAAGGTCGCCTCCTACGACAGCAAGAGCGGACGGGCCGTCATATCCACGGCCCCCGAGGGGCCCACCCGCTCACCGTCCCCGGGCAAGTCCCCCGAGGCCGCCAAGCCCGTCGCGGCGGGCGACGTCATCGCCAGCGCCCCGGCTCCGGGCGCCCCCAACGGCCTGCTCGCCAAGGTCACCGAGGTCGTCGGCAAGACCGACCGCGGCACCGAGGTCAAGACCGCCGCCACGACGCTGAACTCCGTCCTGGGCGACGACAAGGCCGACGGCAAGGTCCCCGTCGACCCGTCATCGGTCACCGTCGAGCCCCTGATGAAGGGCGTCACCTTCTCCTGGGCCAAGGGCGACGGCCTGAAGTTCGGCCCCGAGGGCGCCAAGCTGCCGCTCGGGAACCTCCGGCTCGACGTGAACGCCTCCGTCGACACCGCCCCGGACGCGCCCGCCTCGGCCGGCGCCTCCGTCTCCGGCTTCGTCCAGCTCGCCCCGCAGGTCGAGTTCCAGTACGACGGCGCCCAGGGCGGCGGCGCCGGTCCGCGCGGCGCCTTCCTCGGGATGAGCGGCGACTGGTCCTCGCAGTGGAAGCTCCAGGGCCGCGCCGCCGCGAGCACCGGAGCCCCCAAGCGGATCCCCTTCGCCAAGCTGCACAGCTCCCCGGTGATCCAGGTCGGCCCGGTTCCGGTCGTCGTCAACCTCGACCTGACCTGCTACATCCAGGTGGAGGCCGACGGCCGCGTGACCCTCGACGTCCAGCAGGACGTCAAGGGCGACTTCAAGGTCGGCGGCAGCTACGCCTTCGGCAAGGGCTGGACCCCGGTCAGCACGTCGAACGTCCAGAGCACGCCGGTCCAGGCGACCGTCACCGCCACCGGGCGCGTCAAGGGCGCGCTCGGCGCCGAGGCGTCCATCGGGCTCTACGGCGCCGTCGGCGTCACCGCCGACTTCGCCCCCTACCTGCGCGGCGAGGCCGACGTCAAGGCGACCGCGTCCAGCGACGGCAAGGCCTCCGTCAGCGGCGCCTGGGCGCTGTACGGCGGATTCGACCTGAGCGGCAACCTCCACTTCCAGCTGTCCCTGTTCGGCACGCCCGTCTTCGAGCGCAAGATCCCGCTGGGCGCCCTGAACCGCGAGTGGGCGCTCGCGAGCGGCTCCACCGGGCGGTAGCCGCGCGGGCCTCCGGCAGCGCGCGGCCGCGATGCGGCGGCGCGCTGCGGCGGCGGGCGCGAGAAGTCGGCGCAGGGGGCTTCTCACCCCCTGTACCCATCAGTACATTGACACCATGTCTAATACGCCGCTCGCGCCCGCCCCCGTGGCGTCGGAACACGTGGATCTGAGGCCCCGGAACGTGTCCTTCGGCTGGGAGGACACCCCGCTCCACTGGCTGCCCGGCGAACCCTTCGCCGGGCACATGATCAATGTGCTGCACCTGCTGCTCCCCGCGGGCGAGCGCTGGTTCGTGCACGTCTACAAGCAGGTGCTCCCCCACATCAAGGACGAGCGGCTGCGTGCCGACGTGGTCGGCTTCATCGGCCAGGAGGCCATGCACGCCGCCGCGCACGACGACGTGCTCCCCCACCTGAAGCGGCTCGGGCTGGACCCCACCCCGTACACCGCGCAGGTGGACTGGCTGTTCGAGAAGCTGCTCGGCGACCGGACCCTCCCGCCGGGCAGGGCCCGGCACTGGTGGCTGATGGAGCGGGTCGCGATGATCGCGGCGATCGAGCACTACACGGCGTTCCTCGGCGACTGGGTGCTGAACGCCGACGCCCTGGACCGGCGGGGCGCCGACCCCACCATGCTGGACCTGCTGCGCTGGCACGGGGCGGAGGAGGTGGAGCACCGCTCGGTGGCCTTCGACCTCTTCATGCACGTGGACGGCAACTACCGCCGCCGGGCCCGCACCTGGGCCACCGCCTTCACGGCCCTGGTCTTCCTGTGGCAGCGCGGCGTGCGCTTCTTCATGGAGAACGACCCGCAACTGGTGGCCGCCAGGGCCTCCTTCGGCCAGTTCTTCCGGGCGGGGCAGCAGGGGGTCCTGCCGTCCACCGGCGCCATGCTGAAGTCCATACCGAAGTACCTCTCCCGCACGTACCACCCCTCCCAGGAGGGCTCGACGGCCCAGGCGGTGGCCTACCTCGCCGCCTCCCCCGGCGCGAACGGCGGTGCGCGGGCATGAAGCGCGCCCTCGCGGTCACAGCGGTGGCCGGTGCGGCCTGGGTGGCCCGGCGCGCCCTGAACCGCCGCATCGGGAAGTCCCCGCTCTGGCCCCTGCCCGCCCTGGAGACACCGGTCTCGGGCCACTCCCCGCGCCGTGCGCTGCGCGCACTGATCGTCTCCCGTACGGAGCCGGCCGAGGGCGTGCTGCAGCTGGCACTGGAATCCCCGGACCTTCCGGCGTGGACCCCGGGCGCGCACGTGGACGTCACCCTGCCCTCGGGGCTGGTCCGCCAGTACTCCCTGTGCGGCGACCCGGCGGACGGCGGCAGGTACACGATCGCGATCCGGCTGGTCGAGGACGGCCGCGGCGGCTCCCGCGAGGCGCACGACCAGCTGGTCGAGGGCGTCGAGCTGCAGCTGCGCCCGCCGCGCAACCGCTTCGAGCTGGTGCCCGCGCCCTCGTACGTCTTCGTCGCGGGCGGCATCGGCATCACCCCGGTCCTGCCGATGCTCCGGGCCGCCACGGCGGCGGGCGCCGACTGGACCCTCCTGTACGGGGGCCGCTCGCGCGCCTCGATGCCCTTCCTGGCGGAACTCGCGGCCTACGGGGACCGGGTCACGGTCGTCCCGGAGGACCAGGCGGGCCGGCCCGACCTGGCACCCGTGGCCGCGGCGGGACCGGGCACGCCGGTCTACTGCTGCGGACCCGAGCCGCTGATGCTGGCCGTCACGGCGGCTGCGGCCGATCCGGCGGCGGTCCACCTGGAACGCTTCTCGCCGGCGGCGGCGCCCGGCCCGGCGAAGGCCTTCACCGTCGAACTCCGGCGCTCGGGACGGGTCGTCGAGGTGTCGGCGGACGAGACCGCGCTGGCCGCGGTGCGCCGGGAACTGCCCGGCACCCCGTACTCCTGCGAGCAGGGTTTCTGCGGGACCTGCCAACACCGCGTCCTGTCGGGTGCGGTGGACCACCGCGACGAGCTGCTCACCGACCAGGAGCGCGCGGACTCGATGCTGTTGTGCGTCTCGCGAGCGAAGGGGGACCGCCTCGTCCTGGACCTGTGAACGCTCCCCAGTAGGGTGTCCGCATGACAACCGGGGTGCGACGCAGGATGGGTGTCGAGGAGCGGCGGCAGCAGCTGATCGGGGTGGCCCTGGAGCTGTTCAGCCACCGTTCGCCCGACGATGTGTCGATCGACGAGATCGCGGCGGCCGCGGGGATATCCCGGCCGCTCGTCTACCACTACTTTCCCGGCAAGCTGAGCCTGTACGAGGCCGCGCTGCGACGGGCGGCCGACGAGCTGGCGCAGCGGTTCGTGGAACCGCGGGAGGGGCCGCTCGGGGCGCGCCTGCTGCGGGTGATGGGGCGGTTCTTCGCCTTCGTCGAGGACCACGGGCCGGGCTTCTCGGCGCTGATGCGGGGCGGTCCGGCGGCCGGCAGCAGCCGGGCCAACGCGATGATCGACGAGGTCCGGCAGGCGGCGTACGAGCAGATCCTCACGCACCTGGGCATCGGGCTGGAGGATCCCCCGGCGCGGCTGGAGCTCGTGGTGCGGTCCTGGGTGTCGCTCGCCGAGTCCACGGCACTGATCTGGCTGGACGGGCGCAGGATCCCGCGGGGCGAGCTGGAACTGCAGCTGGTGCACGACTTCGCCGCGCTGGCCGCGGTGAGCGCCGCCTACGACGCGGAGATGGCGGGGATCCTCGTGCGGATCCTGGCCGACGAACCGGCCGACGGGCCGTTCGGGGAGCTGGTCGGGCGCCTCGGCGGGCTCGTTCCGGGCCCTTGATCATCGGCAGCACCCGATCACCGATAATGCCCGCGTGATCATTGACGACGGGATCTTGTTCCGGCGGGCCGCGGAGAAGGACGCCGGCACGCTGGTGCGGCTGTACGACCAGGCCGCCCGCTGGATGCGGAAGCACGGGATCGACCAGTGGAAGCCCGGTGACAAGGACGCCGCCCACTTCCGCTCGCGCATGGGCGACGGCGAGGTGTGGCTCGGCGGCGACTCCGAGGGCCGGGTGGTCGGGGCGTACGAGCTGTGGTGGTCCGACGAGGAGGCCTGGGGCGTGCAGCCTCCGGTGGCCGGGTACGTGCACCGGCTGATGGTGGAACGCGAGGCCGCCCCCGCCGGCGCCGGGCGCCGCCTGCTCGAACATGCCGAGCGGCGGATCGCCAGGACCGGACGGGAGCGGGCGCGGCTGGACTGCGTCTCCACCAACCCCCGGCTGCTCGCGTACTACCGGGGTGCGGGCTACCGGGTGGTCGGGGAGCTCCCCAACAAGGAGGGGAAGGACGGCAGGACCTACGGGGTGATCCTGCTGGAGAAGCGGCTGGACGAACTCAGCCTCGTGTGAAGACCGAGACGGTGCGGGCCGGTGCGGTGAACTCTCCCGTCCGGATGTCGTACGCGGACTGCTTGACCGTGGGGTCCGAGCCGGCGGCCTGGACCGGGTGCAGGCGGTAGGCGGTGCCCGCGAGGGCGGGGACGCGCTGGGGCTGGGCGCCGGGGGTGGCGTTGAAGACCACCACGAGGTCGCCCAGGGTCATGGTGATCACGCCCGGGGTCTCGTCCTTGCCCGAGAGGGGGAAGGCCAGCCGCGACTGGACCGCCTCCGCCGTGGTGAGGGCGAACTCCGGCGCGGTGGTGCGGATCTTCAGCAGGTCGCGGTGGGCCGCCGCGGTGGCGGTGATGTCCCCGCAGGTGGGGGCCGGTCCCGTCAGGAGGGGCTTCGCGTGGATCCACTTCGAGGCGTTGTCGGCGGCCGGGGGCAGGCCCCGGCCGAAGCCGTTGCCGTTGCGGCAGTCCCACTGGATCGCGTTGAACCAGTCGCCGCTGTCGTAGGAGTTGCGGTCCAGGGACTTGGAGCGCAGCAGGTCCGTGCCCGCCTGGGAGAGGGACGGGCCCTGCGAGAGGGTGGCCGTCGCCATGGCCAGGACCTGCATGCGGGCCTTGTCCGCGGTGCTCGTGGCCGGCGGGAGCTTGTAGGTCAGGGCGTCGGCGAGGGTCTCGTTGTCGTGGGCGTCCGCGTAGGCGAGGGCGTCACCGGGGGCGGCCGCGTAGCCGGCCGGGGAGCCGTTGTAGTCCACCTCGGAGCCCTTGGTGCGGCGGCCGGTGGTGTCGGTGAAGGCGTACGAGGCGAGGTTGCCCGACAGGCCCACCTTGATCAGGTCCTGGGCGTGCAGCAGGCGGGCCTTCTGCTCGGCCGGGGTGCCGTTGGCGGGCGAAGAGTTGGGGCTGGTGAACAGGCCCGAGGCGAAGCCCTGGACGCGCGGGTCCTCGTCGAAGGGGCCGCCGCCGCGGACCGCGTCGCGCGCCCGGTCGGAGAAGGTGGCGATGCCGGTTCCGGCCATGTTCTTCTGCGTGGCCTGCACGAAGCGGGCGTCGTCGGCGATCTCGCCGAAGTTCCAGCCCTCCCCGTAGAGCACGATCTTCTTGCCGTCGACCCCGTCCTTGGCGAGGGTCAGGCCGTCGAGCGCCTTGCGGACGGCCAGGATGTTGGCCTTCGGGTGGTGGCCCATCAGGTCGAAGCGGAAGCCGTCGACCTTGTACTCCTTCGCCCAGGTGACGATCGAGTCCACGACGAGCCGGCCCATCATGGCGTTCTCGGGTGCGGTGTTCGCGCAGCAGGTGGAGGTGGCGACGGAGCCGTCGGCCAGCAGCCGCTGGTAGTAACCGGGGACGATGCGGTCGAGGACGGACTTGTCCGACTGGCCGGCGGCGACGGTGTGGTTGTAGACCACGTCCATCACCGTGCGCAGCCCCGACCCGTTCAGGGACTGGACCATCCTGCGGAACTCGACCGTACGGGCCGTGCCGTTCGGGTCGCTCGCGTAGCTGCCCTCGGGGACGGTGTAGTGCAGCGGGTCGTAGCCCCAGTTGTACGCGTCCTTCGCGGCCGCGGCGGCCACGCAGGCCTGCTGCTCCTGCGAGTCCGGCGCGTACACCGTGAGGTCGCAGGCGGGCTCGGTGCGGTCCGCCGGTTTCTCCGGGACGGTGCCGATGTCGAAGGCCGGGAGGAGGTGGACGTACGAGGTTCCGGCGGCGGCCAGGTCGCGCAGGTGCCGCATGCCCGCCGAGCCGGTGTCGGTGAAGGCGAGGTACTGGCCGGGGTGGGTGCTGGTGCGGTCCGCGACGGAGAAGTCGCGGATGTGGAGCTCCTGGATCTGCGCGGAGGTGAAGGGGACGGGCGCGGGCTTGCGCAGGTCCTTCCAGCCGGGCGGGGCGAGCTTCGGGTCGGCCAGGTCCACGGCCAGGCTGTGGGTGGAGTCCGCGGTCAGGGCGGTGGAGTACGGGTCGGTGACCAGGTTGCGGACGATCTGCCCGGTGGTCGGGGCCCAGACGGAGACGGCGTAGCGGTAGGGCTTGCCGGTCCAGGAGCGCTCGCCGCGCACCGACCAGACGCCGGTGGCGTCGTCGCGGCGCATGGCGACCGTGCGGCCGTCGAGTTCGAGGGAGACCTGCTGGGCGGTCGGGGCCCAGACGGAGAGGGTGGGGCGGCCGTCCTTGAAGACCGGGCCGAGGGCCGCGGTCGTCGCGTACAGGTCGTCCAGGACGCCGGCGAGCTGGACGCCGGTGGCGGCGAGGACGGCGCCGTTCGCGGCGCGGGCGCTCGCGACGAGCTGGCCGCGCAGGGCCTCGCGGACGCGGTCCCGGTCGCGCGGGTCGACGGTGTAGGCGGCGTAGGCGGCCAGGTGGGGGAACTTCTGCTTCTGGGCGGCGGTGAGCGCGGACCCGGTCAGGCGGAGCCACTGGGCGCCGCCCTCGTGCAGGGTGCCGTTCTCGGCCTTGACGGCGCCTTGGCGGGAGGCCAGGAGCTGTACGGAGGCGGCGGCCGCGGGGGCGTTCCAGGCGAGGGTGTCGCGGTCGATCCACACCGCCTGCGACTTGGTGAGGTCCAGGGCGGCCGAGGATCCGGCGGGCTGCGGCAGGAGGTACTTCGCCTTTCCGCCCAGCATCCAGACCTCGTGGCCGGTGGCCTTCAGGTCCAGGGACTGGTCGGAGGGGAGGTCCTTCTCGTCGCCCTTGTGGAGGATGTAGCTGAGGCTGGTGGCGCCGGCCGCGAGCGGGACCTCGTAGACCGCGCCGTAGGAGTCGGTACGGGAGGGCAGCAGCGGCCTGGACCAGTCGGTGGGGGTCGCGGCGCCGGTCCAGACGTGCAGGCCCCAGCCGTCGTAGGCGCCGTCGGGGCGCTGGTAGTGGAGGACGGCCTTGGCCTGGTCCTGCGGCGGGTAGGCCGGGCGGTCGGTGCGGGCGGGCTCCTTGCCCTGCTCCAGCCAGATCTCGCCGGTCTTCGTCACGTCGATGGTGCGGTCGGCGGCGACGTCCTTGTTCCCGTCCTTGTCGATGACGAGGTAGCCGACGGAGGAGGCGCCGGGCTTCAGCCTGACGTACGCGAAGGCGCCGTAGGCGTCGCGGCCGGTGAAGCCGTGGCCCTCGGGCCAGGGCGTGGCCTCGCCGTCGGCGAGGTCGCCCCAGGCGTAGAGCCGCCAGTTCGTGTAGTCGCCGTCGGGGCGGTTGTAGTGG
>NZ_JARAYQ010000328.1:0-7769 GCF_033794505.1 Streptomyces sp. MB09-01
GCGGCGCTGGAGGAGCGCCACCAGTTCCTCAGCGAGCAGCGGGAGGACCTCCGCAAGGCGATCGCGGAGCCGCTCCGCCGCTTGGCGCGGGTCCGCGCGCGGCGCCCGTACGCCGGCCGCGGGCGGGCTGCGGAGCGGGCGGGGGCGTAGGGCCCCGCCCGACCGCTGGGCGCGTCCCGGAGACGGCCTAGTGGAACTGCTCTTCCTCGGTGGAGCCGGAGAGCGCGGTGGTGGAGGAGGCGGGGTTGACGGCGGTGGAAACCAGGTCGAAATAGCCGGTGCCGACCTCGCGCTGGTGCTTGACCGCGGTGAACCCGTGCTCCTGGGCGGCGAATTCGCGCTCCTGGAGGTCGACGTAGGCGGTCATGCCGTGCTCGGCGTAGCCGCGGGCGAGCTCGAACATGCCGTGGTTGAGCGAGTGGAAGCCGGCCAGGGTGATGAACTGGAAGCGGTAGCCCATCGCGCCCAGCTCCCGCTGGAACTTGGCGATCCGGTCGTCGTCCAGCGCCGCCTTCCAGTTGAAGGAGGGCGAGCAGTTGTAGGCGAGCATCTGGTCCGGGTGCTCGGCGTGGATCGCCTCGGCGAACTCGCGGGCCTGGGCGAGGTCCGGGGTGCCGGTCTCGACCCAGATCAGGTCGGCGTACGGGGCGTAGGCGAGGCCGCGGGCGACGACGGGCGCCATGCCGTTCTGCACGCGGTAGAAGCCCTCCGCCGTGCGCTCCCCCGTCACGAACTGCGCGTCGCGCTCGTCGACGTCGCTGGTCAGCAGGTTGGCGGCGAGGGCGTCCGTACGGGCGATGACCAGGGTGGGGACGTCCGCGATGTCGGCGGCCAGGCGGGCCGCGTTGAGGGTGCGGATGTGCTGCGCGGTCGGCACGAGCACCTTGCCGCCCAGGTGGCCGCACTTCTTCTCGGAGGCCAGCTGGTCCTCGTAGTGGATGCCGGCAGCGCCCGCCGCGATCATCGCCTTGGTCAGTTCGAAGGCGTTGAGCGGGCCGCCGAAACCGGCCTCGGCGTCGGCGACGATCGGCGCCAGCCAGTCCGTCGTGTCCTTGCCGCCCTCGGCGGTGGCGATCTGGTCGGCGCGCAGCAGCGCGTTGTTGATCCGGCGCACCACCTGCGGCACCGAGTTGACCGGGTACAGGCTCTGGTCGGGGTAGGTGTGGCCGGCCTGGTTGGCGTCGGCGGCGACCTGCCAGCCCGAGAGGTAGATCGCCTGCAGCCCGGCCCGGACCTGCTGGACGGCCTGGCCGCCGGTGAGCGCGCCGAGCGCGTGGACGTAGTCCTGCTCGTGCAGCTGCCGCCACAGCCGCTCGGCGCCGCGCCGGGCCAGGGTGTGCTCCTCGCGGATGCTCCCGGAGAGCCGCACCACGTCCTCGGCGCTGTAGGTGCGCTCGATCCCGGCCCACCGCGGATCCGTGGCCCACCGCTGTTCGAGCTGCTGGGCCGCCGCCGTCGTGTTCGCCTCTGCCATGACCGTCACCGTCTCCATGAATCGCTTGATCTGCCAATGTTCTGGTCAGCTGTGCAAGGTGCTGGCACCGTGTGCCTCAATCTGGGATCACGGCCGCCGGACCGACCCGTGGGCCGAACTGAGCAATGTTGCCGAGCCACCGAGCCAGGACCGCCGGGATCTCCGACATCAGGGCGTGAACCGCGCCCGGAGCGTCCGTCTCGGCCGCCGGGTCCGGCGGGCCGCAGGACAGACT
This sequence comes from Streptomyces sp. MB09-01, assembly GCF_033794505.1. Taxonomy (NCBI): domain Bacteria; kingdom Bacillati; phylum Actinomycetota; class Actinomycetes; order Kitasatosporales; family Streptomycetaceae; genus Streptomyces; species Streptomyces sp. MB09-01. Next base: position 1,710 of record NZ_JARAYQ010000328.1, read on the forward strand.
CTGACAGTGGCACCGAGTGCCAACAAGGAGGGACGAATGCCAAGTTCTGCGAATCTTCACCGGCGGTTTTGCCAAGTTTGCAAACCTTGGCGGGGCTTGGATCCCGCGTAGGGTTGCGGCTGTCCCCGGCATCCGAGGAGCAGGCGAGGAGCACGGTGAGCAAGACGTACGCGGGCGCGCGGCTGCGGCGGTTACGCGAGGAACGGCGGATGAGCCAGGCCGAGCTGGCGCGCGTCCTCGCGATCTCGCCCAGCTACCTCAACCAGATGGAGCACGACTCGCGCCCGCTCACCGTCCCGGTGCTGCTGCGGCTCACCGAGGCGTTCGGCGTCGACCCCGGCTTCTTCTCGGAGCGCGACACCTCCCGGCTGGTGGCCGACCTGCGCGAGGCGCTCGCCACGGAGGTCGCCGAGGCCCGGGTGTCCGCCTCGGACCTCGCGGAACTCGCCACCCGGATGCCCGCCGTCGCCTCGGTCCTGCTCGACCTCGGCCGGCGCGGCCAGTTGCTCGCCGAGCGGCTCGCCGGGGCCGCGGACGGCAGGGACGGCACGCTCGACGTCCCGCGCTCACCGCACGAGGAGATCCGCGAGTTCTTCTACCGGCGGCAGAACTACCTGCACGACGCCGACCTCGCCGCGGAGGAGCTGGCCCGTGCGGTGGGGATCCGTCCGGGGGACGTCGTACGCGCCCTGTCGGCGCGGCTCACGGACCGGCACGGGGTGCGCCTCGCGGCCGATTCCGACCGGCTGCACCACTACGACGAGCGCGCCCGCGTCCTGCACCTCTCCAGCCGGCTCCGGCCGGGCCAGCAGGCCTTCCGGCTCGCCACCCAACTGGCTCTGCTGGAGTACGGCGAGGAGCTGGACGGGCTGGCGGCCGAGGACTTCCCGCCCGGTTCCGCGACCCACGGCCTGGCCCGCATCGGCATCGCGAACTACTTCGCCGCGGCGCTGATCCTCCCGTACCGCGCCTTCCACACGGCCGCGGAGGAGTTCCGCTACGACATCGAGCGGCTCACCGACCACTTCGGCCTCGGCTACGAAACCGTCTGCCACCGCCTCAGCACCCTGCAACGGCCCAGGCTGCGCGGGGTGCCCTTCTCCTTCGTACGCGTGGACCGGGCCGGGAACATGTCCAAGCGGCAGTCCGCCACCGGCTTCCACTTCTCCCGGGCGGGCGGCACCTGCCCGCTGTGGAACGTCTACGAGGCCTTCGCCGCGCCCGGCCGCATCCACGTCCAGGTCGCGGCCATGCCCGACGGGCAGCGCCACTTGTGGACCGCCCGCGCCGTCACCCGCCACCGGGGCGGCTGGGGCGAGCCGGGCAAGACCTTCGCCATCGGCCTCGGCTGCGAGATCCGGCACGCTTCCCGCCTCGTCTACTCCGACGGGCTCGACCTGGACAACACGGCCGCCGCCACGCCCATCGGCATGGGCTGCCGCCTCTGCGAGCGACTCGACTGCCCCCAGCGGGCGGTCCCGCCGCTCGGCCGCACCCTCGCCGTCGACGAGAACAGCAGCACCTTCATCCCGTACCCGGTCACCGCCGAGCGCGGCTGAACGGCGCCGCGGGGCGGCTCAGTCCAGCCGCCGCGCCTCCGCCGCGGTCACCGGCTCACCGGCCCGTACGGAGTGCAGCACGTGGGCGAGTACCTCCGCGCCCCGCACCACGCGGGGCCCGGGGCGGTTGAAGTACGCCGGCCCGTCGAGGACCCAGACGGCGCCGGAGCGTACGGCGGGCAGCTCGTCCCAGCCGGGCAGGCAGGTGAGCAGCTCCCGCTCCCGCATCGTGCGCTCGGGCGGGAAGCCGCACGGCAGGACGAGGAGGACGTCGGGGCGCGCGGCGACGACCGCGTCCCAGGTCATCGCCTTGGTGTGCTCCCCCGCCGCGGCCAGCAGCGGTTCGCCTCCGGCGCAGTCGATCTGTTCGGGGACCCAGTGCCCGGCCGGCCACAGCGGGTCGAGCCATTCGATGGCGACCACGCGGGGCCGGGCGAGTCCCGCCGTCAGTCGCCGCACTCCGGCGAGCCGTGCGCGCAGTTCCTCGCGCCGCCGCTCGGCCCGCTCCCGTACGCCGAGCAACTCCCCCACGGTGACCAGGCAGTCCAGTACGTCGTCCAGGGTGCGGGGCTCCAGGCTGAGCACCCGCGGACCGGCGTCGAGCACCCGGACCGCCTGTGACACCCCTCGGTAGGACACGGCGCAGACGTCGCACAGGTCCTGGGTCAGCACCACGTCGGGGGCGAGGGCCGCAAGGGCCCCGGTGTCGAGGGTGTAGAGGGAGGATCCGGAGTGCGCCGCGCCGCCCACGGCGTCGGAGATCTCCCGGCTGCTGAGCGTCTCGGCGGAGAATTCGGCCGCGGTGACGACCGGGACACCGGCGACGGCCTCCGCCGGCCAGTCGCATTCGTGGGTGCGTCCCACCAGGTCACCGGCCAGACCCAGCTCGGCGACGATGTCGGTGGCGGCCGGCAGGAGGGAGACGATGCGCATGCCCCGACTGTAGGCCGCACCGCTGCGCACGGGGTGGTGGGGTGGACTTACCAGGACGTCCAACCATATGTTCGTGGAACAAGGTCCGCGGTGCAGGGAAGCCGGTGAGAAACCGGCACGGTCCCGCCACTGTGACCGGGGAGTGCGCTGCCATCCACACGCCGCCGTCGAGGCCGTGGTCATCAGCGGCGCCGGCGGGCGCGGGCTCTGCGCCGGGGGCGGCATCCGCTCCATCTACGAGGACGCCCGCTCCGGGGGCGCCGCCTCGGCGGACTTCTGGCGCGACGAGTACCGGCTCAACGCGCGCATCGCCCGCTACCCCAAGCCGTACGTGGCCCTCATGGACGGCATCGTGATGGGCGGCGGCGTCGGCGTCTCGGCCCACGGCACCGTCCGGATCGTCACCGAGCCCTCCCGCGTCGCCATGCCCGAAACCGGCATCGGCTTCGTCCCCGACGTCGGCGGCACCTACCTGCTGTCGCCGGCGCCCGGGGAACTGGGCACGCACCTGACCCTGACCGGAACGGCGATCGGCGCGGCGGACGCGCTGCGGTGCGGGCTCGCCGACCACTTCGTGCCCGCGGAGCACCTGCCCGCGCTCGCCTCGGACCTCGCGCGGGACTCCGCGCCTCGAGACCACCCTCGCGGAGGGGGTGCGCTTCGAACGGCGGCTGTTCCACGCGGTGTTCGCCACCGCCGACCAGAAGGAGGGGATGGCGGCCTTCGTGGACAAGCGCCCGCCGGGGTTCGTCCACGGCTGAACCTCCGGGTGGGCCCGCGAGGGCCGCGCGGGCCCGACCGGGTCAGCCGAGCAGCGCGTAGACGGTCGAGGCCGTGGCGGCCGGTTCGTCCGAGCCCTCGGGGGTGAGCGTGATGTCGGCGAAGGCCATGCGCTTGCCGAGCTTGGTGACCCGTACCTGGATCAGTACGTCGGCCCCGACCACCGGCCGCTGGAAGCTCGTCGACTGCTGGACGGTGGTCATCGGCCCGTAGCCGCCGCGGGCCGCGGAGATCGCGACGACGGTGGCGGTGTCGGCGGCCGCCATCATGGCCTGCCCCGAGAGGCCGCCGCCGTCCCGGGCCAGCTCGCCGGACCAGGGCAGGCGCAGCACGGCGTGCCGCTCGCCCGTCTCCTGGACGGTCAGCCCCAGGGCGAGCACCCAGGGGGCGAAGTTGTCGGCGAGGATCTTGTCTGCGTCTGCGGCTGAGAACGTCACCGGGAAATTGTGGCGGCCCGGCCGGACCGCCACAATCCCCTTCGGCCTGCGGATCTCAGAGCGCGGCGGCCAGTTCCGTGCCCTGCCGGATGGCCCGCTTGGCGTCGAGCTCGGCGGCCACGTCGGCGCCGCCGATCAGGTGCGCCTCGATACCGGCCGCGCGCAGCGCCTCGTACAGGTCGCGGCGCGGCTCCTGGCCGGTGCACAGGACCACCGTGTCGGCGGGCACGAGGCGCTGCTCCCCGTCGACGGTGATGTGCAGGCCCTCGTCGTCGATCCGGTCGTACGCGGCGCCGGCGACGGAGACGACCCCGCGGTGCTTGAGCTCCGCGCGGTGGATCCAGCCGGTGGTGGTGCCGAGGCCGGCGCCGACCTTGGTGGCCTTGCGCTGGAGCAGGTGGACACGGCGCGGCGGCGCGGGGCGCTCGGGCTTCGCGAGCCCGCCGGGGCCGGTGTACTCGGTGTCCACGCCCCAGTGGCGGAAGTAGACCTCGGGGTCCTGGGAGGCGCCCTCGCCGCTGTCGGTGAGGAACTCGGCGACGTCGAAGCCGATGCCGCCGGCGCCGACCACGGCGACGCGCTCGCCGACGGGGGCGCCGTCGCGCAGCACGTCGAGGTAGCTGACGACGTTGGCGTGGTCCACGCCCTCGATGTCCGGGGTGCGCGGGGTGACGCCGGTGGCGACGACGACCTCGTCGAAGCCCCGCAGGGTCTCCACGTCGGCGCGGGTGCCGAGGCGGACCTCCACACCGCTCTCCACGAGCTGCGTGCCGAAGTAGCGGATCGTCTCCTCGAACTCCTCCTTGCCCGGGATGCGGCGGGCGACGTCGAGCTGGCCGCCGATGTGGCCGGAGGCCTCGAAGAGGGTGACGGCGTGGCCTCGGCCGGCGGCGGAGACCGCGCAGGCGAGACCGGCCGGGCCGGCGCCGACGACGGCGACGCTCTTCTTCGTGCGCGTCGGGGACAGGACGAGCTCGGTCTCGTGGCAGGCGCGCGGGTTGACCAGGCAGCTGGTGATCTTGCCGCTGAAGGTGTGGTCGAGGCAGGCCTGGTTGCAGCCGATGCAGGTGTTGATGGTCTCGGACCGGCCGGCCGCGGCCTTGGCGACGAAGTCGGCGTCGGCCAGGAAGGGGCGGGCCAGCGACACCAGGTCGGCGCGCCCGTCGGCGAGCAGCTCCTCGGCGATCTCCGGGGTGTTGATGCGGTTGCTGGTGACGAGCGGGACGCTCACCGCGCCCATCAGCCGCTTGGTGACCCAGGTGTAGGCGCCGCGCGGGACGGAGGTGGCGATGGTGGGGATGCGGGCCTCGTGCCAGCCGATGCCGGTGTTGATGATGGTGGCGCCGGCCGCCTCGATCTCCTTGGCGAGGTGGACGACCTCGTCGAGGGTGGAGCCGCCGGGGATGAGGTCCAGCATGGACAGGCGGTAGATGAGGATGAAGTCCTCGCCGAGGGCCGCGCGGGTGCGCCGGACGATCTCCAGCGGAAAGCGGACGCGGTTCTCGTACGCGCCGCCCCAGCGGTCGGTGCGCTTGTTGGTGGCGGCGGCGATGAACTCGTTGATCAGGTAGCCCTCGGAGCCCATGATCTCGACGCCGTCGTAGCCGGCGAGCTTGGCGAGGCGGGCGGCGCGGACGAAGTCCTCGACGGTCCGCTCGACCTCGATGTCGGTGAGCTCGTTCGGCACGAAGGGGCTGATGGGGGCCTGGAGGGCGCTGGGGGCGACCAGGTCCTTGTGGTAGGCGTAGCGGCCGAAGTGGAGGATCTGCATCGCGATCTTCCCGCCCTCGGCGTGCACGGCCTCGGTGATCACCCGGTGCTCCGCGGCCTCGTCCTCGGTGGTGAGGCGGGAGCCGCCCTCGAAGGGGCGCCCGGCGTCGTTCGGGGCGATGCCTCCGGTGACGATCAGGCCGGCGCCTCCGCGGGCGCGCTCCGCGTAGAAGGCGGCGAGGCGCTCGAAGCCGCCCTCGTGCTCTTCGAGGCCGGTGTGCATCGACCCCATGATCACGCGGTTCGGCAGGGTGGTGAAGCCGAGGTCCAGGGGGCTCAGCAGGTGCGGGTACCGGCTCTGGGAACTCATGGGGGCGCCTCCTCGCGCGGGGGTGATGACCCTGTTGTAGCGAGGGGCGGCAGGTTTTGCAACTAGGTGCATAACCGGGAGGCCCGCCCCTGCCCCACCATCCCGGGGCCCGTGGGGCCGGACCCTCGCGCACCTGTGGCGGAGTTCACGCCACCGACGCCTGTGCGGTCGGGCCCGGCGGACTGCGGGCGGGCGGACTGCGCGCCGGGCGGACTACCGGGCCGGGCGGCGCAGAGGGCCGGGCGGCGCAGCGGGCCGGCGGGTGGACGGG
>NZ_JARAYQ010000329.1:0-7703 GCF_033794505.1 Streptomyces sp. MB09-01
CGCCGGCCGGTCTGGCACCTCGTCGAGGACGTGGTCGCGCCCGGAGGTCCGCACGGGCACGGCGCGGAAGATCCGCCCGAGTTCCTCGGCCGTCCGCCGGGCACCGACCACCTGGACGCGCAGCCGGCACGAGCCGCACTCCTGGCAGTGCCAGGACGGCTCGCCGCGCCCGCACCACGCGCATTGCAGATGCCGCTCGTTGGGGGCCTCCAACGGGCCCGCGCACACCCTGCAGCGGGCGGGTGTCCGGCACCGCTCGCACGCAAGCCGGGGCACGTAGCCCTGCCGCGGCACCTGCACGAGCACGGGCCCGGACTTCAGCCCCTCCCGTACGGTCTCCCACGCCAGGCTCGGCAGTCGGGCAGCGCGGGCCGCCTCGTCCCGGGCGAGCAGCTCATCGCCCACGGTCCGGATCCGTGGTGCGCAGGACCGCACCGTCTCGCGGTCGGCGACCAGGGGACGGGCCCAGCCGGACTCGACGAGCTGCGCTGCTTCGACCGTGCAGCTGGTACCGCCGAGCAGGAAGCCGCACCCCTCGGTCAGGGAGCGCAGCTGCAGCACCTCGCGCACATGGGGAAACGGTGCGCTGGTGTCGCTGTGGCTGGAGTCTCCGTCGTCCCAGACGGCGACCAGCCCGAGGTCCCGTACGGGGGCGAACATCGCCGCCCGGGTCCCGACGACGGCGCGCACCGAGCCCCGGTTCACGGCGAGCCACTGGCGGTAGCGCTTCTCCGGCCCGGACTCGGCGGTCAGCAGGGCGTGCCGTCCTTTGCCGAGCAGGGCGGTCAGCGCCGCGTCGACCCGGGCGGCGGTGCGTCCGTCGGGGACCACGGCGAGGGCGCCGCGGCCGGAGGCCAGGGTGGCGGCCATGGCGCGGGCGAGTTCGTCGGCCCAACCAGGGCCTGGCAGGGCGGTCCAGACGGCGCGCGGGGCGGCGCCGGTCGCCAGGGCCCGCAGGAAGGCGGGCCCGGCGCCGTACCGCTCCCAGCCGGCGGGCTCGGGCGCGGCGGGCGGAGGCAGCGGATCAGGCGAGGGCTTGGCCTCGGCGCGGGCGCTCCGCGCGGGCAGCGCGAGCTGCAGCACGTCGGCGAGGCTGCCCGCATACCGGTCGGCTACGGCCCGGGCAAGGGCCAGCGCGGCGGGGCTGAGCACGACCTCCGGCGAGACCACCTGGGCGAGCAAGGCGAGGGCTCCGGTGTAGTCGGACTCGGCACGACGCTGCACGACGAAGCCGTCGATGAGGCCACCGCCCTCGCGGCGGCCGCCGTGCACCTGGTGGGAGCCGGCCTCGAACGGGACCCGGACGCGGACGCCGGGCTGCGCGGCCTCGGAGAGCTCGGCAGGCACGGCGTAGTCGAAGAGCTGGTCGAGGTGGAGCAAGCCCTTGTTCACAAGGACCCGGGCGACCGGCAGTTCCTCGGCCAGGGCGGCCCCCCGCAAGGTACGCGGCTTCGCCTTGGGCGCCTTGGCCTCTGTTTCGGCGGCCATCTCCCGGATCAGCGCGAACTGCTCCGGCGGGGAATCATTCGCGCTGCTCACATCAGCATTCCTACCAAACCCACATGGCAGCGGACGTATTCGGAGCTGCTCCGATCTTCATCAGCGGAACGCCGCTGTCGACGCCAGCAGGACTCGTCCGGCCGATCATGGAGATCACGCATCGGGTCGTGACATGCGCAAGAGCCGACCCGGCGAGGACATCAAGTCGTCTCGCGCGGGGCGGAACGCCGACCCTAGCGAGGCCGCGCCAGAACATGCGAAAGGGCCGCCGCCCCTCGCGGGGTGCCGGCCCTCGGCCCTGCGACTCTCCGGCTACGGCGCGGGGGTGAACTCGACGTCGGTACCGCCGCAGCCGGCTGCGATGTCCAGCAGCCGCTCCCGTTCCAGCTCGTCCACCGCTAGGCCCCAGCGGAGCTTGGTCGCGGTCCACTCAGCGCCGTACCGGCACAGCGCGTCCGCGGACGGCGGCAGCCACTCCGCCGGATCCTGATCCGCCTTCTGCCGGTTCGAACGGGCCGTGACTGCGACCAGCGAGGAGAGCTGGCCCTGGCCGTAGGCGTACGCTTCGCGCCTTTGCGCGGTCTACGAACTGGCGCGCGAATCCCACGCCTCGGCGAGAGGGACCATGTGGTCGATGTCCGACGCCCCGGCCGGCGTCACCTCTCGCTCGTCGTAGTAGCTCCGCCAGACCCCTCCGGTCAGCGTGCAGCCCGGGCCGACCTCCGGCGCTTCGACCGCCTCCGCGATCAGCACCTCCATCCTCGTGTTGCAGCCGTCCGACGGATTGGCACCGGCGTTCCAGTGCCGGAAGCTGGTGCGCTGGTAGCCGGTCCGGTCCTCCAGAGCGAGCGGGAGCGCGGTCACTGCCACCCCGATCGGGAGAACCTGCGGCACGGCGCGCTCCTCGGCCGCGTGCGCGGTCGCGGCGGGCAGGGTCAGGGCAAGAGCAGCGGCCGCGACCGCGGCCCGCATCATGATCATCATGAGCCGGTTCACCCGGCCGAGGAGGAGGGTTCACCGGCGAAACGGCACTGCAGGGATGCCCGTCCCGGCCCGGCCACCGGTACGGGCTCGGGCGGGGTCCGCGCGGCGGATGCCGCCGAAGGGCGGTGGGGCGCAGTACTGCCTCCAGGCCGGCGGGCGTGTGGCGCGGCCGGGGCTGGGCTCGGACTGGTGCTGTGTCCCTGCTCACAGGCGGTGCGGTACCGGTGGGCGGGTGATCACACGCGGGCTTTTGCGGTCATGATCGGTCGCCGGGCAATTTCGCGGGCGGGGCTCCGTAGTAGTGGCGTGACGCAGGTTGCGTCGTTCCGAGCAGGAAGATCTGGAGCCTGAATTGACACCCCCGGTTTGGACCGAGTTGCTCTCGGTCGTGGCTGGCTCGGTCCCTGTGGCCGCCGCGTTCTGCCAGCCCTGGGCCGCGGAGCTGGGGCGGCGGTTCGCGCGCCGGCAGTCCGCGCACGGTGTGGGCGCACCGGCACGGTGTGGGCCGCGCGCTCGTACGGCGTCTGTGGTGATCCGCCACGAGCTGCCCGAGGGCGGGCGGGTGACGGTGTGGCGCACCGTCACCGGGTCCGTCCACGACGGGCAGGAGGAGAGCGGCCCGTGGTGAGCAGTGGTTCTGAGGACGAGGAGCGTCAGCGCCAGCAAGCGGTTCGGCTCCAGTTCGGCGAACACGCCGAGGAGTGGGCGCGGAAGGTGATGGCCGCGCTGCGGGCCGCTTACCCGTCCCTGCGCGACTACTGGGAAGAGATCGCCCAGGAGGCGCACGAGAGGACGCTGCGTGTGTGGCTGGAGGGCAGGGGCGAGCCGGACCGCTCTCCCCTCCCGTACATGAAGAAGGTCGCCCGGAACATCGCCGTGGATGCGCTGCGGTCGCCGGAGCGGCCGCTGGAGGACGAGGCACTGCTGCCGTTGGTGGAGGAGCGGGGGCTGCATCAGCGTGATCTGCTCACGCCGCCGGATCCGGCTGTCTGCCTCGCGTCCGAGGCGATAGCGAACATGAAGCCTTCAAAGCGTAAAAACGTCGCAGAAGCGCAGATTCAGGGCGACGATGAGAACACCATCGCGGTGGACCTGCAGACCCCGCCCGCGCAGGTCCGCTCGCTCAGCAGCAAGGCCTCGAGAGACCTGCGTGGCGCGGAAGAGCTTCAGGCCTTCATCCGTTGGGGACACCACAGGAAGCACCGGCGCGGGGAAGAGGACGCGTGACTGGCATGATCAGGAACGACATCGGACAGACGCTCCTGAGGGCCGGGAGCCCGCGTGCGGCCGCCGAGCGCATGCCCGCTCCGCGGCCCCCCAGGGACCACTGGGACCGGCCCGGGGGTGACTGGGGCCTGCTGGTCGGCCCGGACGCGCTGGAACGGCGCGAACACGCGAACTCCTGCTACCGGATGGGCAGCAAGGCGCTGAGGCGCGGCGACGGGCGCCCCGCGGTCACCTGGCTCAAGAACGCCTGCATGGAGCTGCACCCCGGAGCTGCGTTCCGGCTGGCCGTGGCGCTGTGGCGGGAAGCGTACGACCGTGGCCGGAGCGCGGCAGTCCGCGAGGAGGTCCTCGGGGTCTTGGAGGCGGCGGCCCGGTTCGGCCACGGGGACGCCCGAATCCTGCTGGACTTCCACGCCCGTTCACAGCTGTCGCTGGCGCAGCGCAGCCAGGCGGCGGCCTGGCAGGACCCCGACTACGTCCCCGCGGTCGCCCAGATCCTCGCCTCCTACCCACCGCCGGCGCCGGCCCGTCCGCAGCAGGCCGCCCCGGCTGCCCCGGCGGCGTCGCAGCGGTACTCCCCGCACGCCCTGCGGGCCGCGAAGGTGGCCTCCACGTCCCAGCAGATGAACGCACCGTTGGGGCGTCAGCGGTGGGAGTCGGCGATGCGGGTCCTGGACGTCCTGGACGTGATCGCCTCCGCCGGGCGGCCGGTGGACAGCGAGCGGATCCGCACCCGCACCAGCCTGCCCCACCGAGTGCTGGAGCAGCTGTTGTTCTGGCTGTGCGGACAGGGCCTGATCGAGCGCCTCCCCGACGCCTCCTACATCGCCGGCCCCCTGCTGAAGATGATGTCCGCCGAAGGGGAGTCGCTCGGGCCGCAGGTCATCCTGCACCGCGCCCTCGGCCGGTTGCGCGACACCGTCGCCGCCGCGGTTTATCTGGCCAGTTATGACCAGGGCGAGGTGTCGATCACGCACTGCGCGGACGGGCCCTCCGCTCCGCGCGTCCAGGAGTGGGTGGACTTCCGTGACGCCGCGCACGCCAGCGCCGTCGGGAAGAGCCTGCTCCACCAGCTCGACTTCGACAGCCGTATGGAGCACCTGTCGCGGCGCAAGGCGGTGAGGCTGACCCCCCGGACCATCACCGACTCCTCGGCGCTGTTCCGGTCCATCGACCATCACGGCCCCCAGGCCGTCCAGTTCGACCTGTTCGAATACTCCGGACAGTACGTATGCGTCGCCGTCCCCCTCGGCATCGGAGGACAGGCCGGCTGCGTCGCCCTCTCCCTCCCCCTCGCACAACGCCACCGGCTGCTGGAGATCGCCCGTGTGCTGAGCGACCAGGCCACCGGACTGCTGCTCTCCCTGCTCCTGGCCTCCGCACCCCCTCTGGTCGAGCCAGGACGCCAGGGCCACCCCGGCATGTCGGCGACCACCGGCACCGACCCACACGGCTCCGGAACAACACCGCCCGCCACAACCACAGCACCCGACCACGGCCTCGTCCCGAACCCGGCCGGCGACCCCGGCCGGCTGTGGCTACCGGCCACCGCCCGCCCCACCACCGAACCTCCATCCGAGACGGACGACCACAGCGACGACCACGAGCAGGAACAGCCCCGGCAGAACGGCATCCAGTTCGGACGCCGGAGCCTGACCGCCTGCCTGAACGAACTCTCCGCCCGCCGCACCCGCCACCTCACCCACAGCAGCGCCTGACGATCCACCTCCTGATCGGACAGGGTGGCTCTTCGACGACGTTCGCAGGACCACCTGCCCGTACTCACCGGCATCACGCCCGAGCCGGCGTGACCGCCGTCCGGCAAGGTCGTTGAACCGGCAGGTCAGCGAAGTGCAGGAAGGCCCCGAGTCCTCTCGGGGCCTTCCTGCTGTCTACGGACGAACAGCCGCCGGACAGCCGCCTCGGGCGAGGCCGGCCGGCCGGGCACGGCAACGTGAACCGGCCGAGTCTGTTCAGCACGCAGCAGCGCCCCGAACCGAAACACGGTCCCGGGGCGCTGCTGTTCGGTGTTCAGGCTTCGATGTACGCCACGATCGTGATGGTCCGCAGGGCGGTCACGTAGTAGATGACCCGGACCCCGTCGATCTCGTCCGCGTAGTCGCGCAGCAGAGTTCCGGGCACCTCGGTGCCCAGTTCGGGGTTGACGCTGATGGCGACGATCGCGCGGTCCAGGCGGTGCGTCTCGTTCGCGGTGAGCTTGGCGAGCTGGGTGAGCGCAGGCTCCACCATGACGACGCGCGAGCGGCGCGCGGAGGGGTCAGGCGACACGAGGCTGCTCGTCGGCGAGGCGGGCGAGGTGGGCGTCGCGGGCGGTCTCCCACAGCATGCCGGTCTCCGGAGCGGGGTAGCCGTTCACGGCGATGTCCTCGAGCACGGAGGCGAGGACGTCGACCTTCGCCCGCTGGTCGGCCGCGTACGCGAGGACGGACGCGGCAGCGTGCTCGTCAAGGGGCTGACGGTCGGGCACGGGCGCGGTGGCCGGCTGCTGGCTCATCCGGGACTCCTGGACTGTTTCTGGCGTGGTGTCACCACCGTATCGCCCAGCCCGCGGACCGGGATCCACTCCGGCGAAACCGAAAACCAACAGGGCGGACGCTGTGGTGCGTGGCATTACCTGTCCTGCGCGGTCAGAAGCAGGACCAGGGCCTTGGAGCGGGTGGTGCCGAGCGCGGCGGCCACCGCTTCGGCGGACATACCGTCGTCGCACAGCGTGCCGGCGGCCTGACGGCTCACCCGGGCGGCGATCCGCTCCAGCACACCGGCGGCGCGCAGCGCGGCCAACGGCGCGTCCGCGGCGGTGGCGGTCAGCTGCCCGGCCATCTCGACCAGGAGCGCTGCCAGCGGTTCGGGCAGCGGCACGGCCGTCTCGCAAACAACGGACAGGTGCGCCGTCCAGTCCGCGAGCGCTCCGGTGAGGTCGACGTCCGCCTCGTACAGGGGCTGGTCCCCGATCGTCTCCCAGTCCAGCGGGTACTGAGCCGGGCCCCGCCATCCGCACGCACACACCGCCCGGAGCGCCTCGGCGCGCGGGCGGCGGGCCCGGCCGTCATACGCCGACCAGTGCGAGGTAGACGGCACGTCCGGACCACTCCCGACATCGAAGTACACCGGACCCGGCTCGCAGCCGCCGACCAGTACACCCGCCGCGCCCGCGTGCGCGTCCCCGAAGTCCACCGTCCACCAGTCCCAGTCCACCAGCGCACCGCCCTCTCCCACGTTCCTGCCCACCGGCCGGCCGGATCCCGTCTGCGACCTTGCCCCGGCCGTGCACGCGCCCACACCCGGACGTCCCCAACAACCAGTGCAGTTGGGTACGGGACTCCGCGATACATCCGGAAAACACGACACCCGTTAGGGTTAAATCCAACATCTGGGTGGGGTTAATTTTGCTAGGGTTCGGGGTGGAGGTGGGCCATGCCGAGCCAGGAAGAACTGTTCGACGCGGTGGACGCGCTGCTGGAGGGCGAGCCGCGGTTGCCGTCTCCGGCGGAGCGGGCGCGGCTGCGTGAGGCGGCGGGTGTCACGCAGGCCCGGCTCGCGGCCGCGTTGAAGTCGACGCCGCAGACGGTGAAGAACTGGGAGAACGGCCGCTCCGAGCCGCGCCCGCCGCGGCTTCAGGCCTATCTGCGGTTGCTGGACGGCTGGGCCGAGCGGTACCCCGCGCTGGCCGCCTCCGAGTCCACGCCCGAATCCGTGCCCGCTCCGGCTGCGGTTCCGAAGTCGTTCACCGGCCCCGTGGCGAAACCCGCCGCGCCCGCCGCGCCCGCTACCGCCGCTGCACCGGATCCGGTCGTGAAGGCGCCGGTGGAGGCGGCCGGGCCGTCGGCGACGTCGCGCCGCCCGGTGAAGAAGGCCGCCCCGCTGCCGGCCGCCGACCCGCGGTTCCCGCACGGCCCGCTCGTGGTCCTGGACGGTGACGGGAGCGCGTACGGCGTGGACGGGATCGTGCTGGACTGCCCGGCCACCACGAT
>NZ_JARAYQ010000032.1:0-46878 GCF_033794505.1 Streptomyces sp. MB09-01
GGTTTTTCGCTCCTCCACCCGGGGTTTCTGCGTTCCCTGTTTCCATTTCGTTTTTTGTTTTCAGACAAAAGGCGGCTTCGGGTGCTTCGGCCTTTCGGGTGGGCCCGGACGTGTGTATAAGACACGGCGGCGGGGCCCGCCCCCCGGCCGAGCCCGGCCCCGCTCCGCGAGCGGGAGCTCCGGCCGGGCCCGTGCCCGGTACGGCGCCCGAGCCTCGGGCCGGGGCTCCGGCCGGGCCCCTGCCGGGGCCGGAGGCCGGGTCCTGGCCCGGGCCTGCGACCGGGGGCGGGCCGCTGAGGTGGCTGGAGGGCGCTCCAGGGGCCAGGGCTGCGGCCGAGCCCTGGACCGGGCCCGCGGCCGCGCCCCAGCCGGAGCCGGAGGCCGGCCCCTGGTTCCGGTCCGGGTCCGAGCCCGGGCACGAAGCAGCCGCGCGCGCCGGGTTCCCGGCCGCCGCCGATGGGTCGGCGGCATCTTCGGCCCCTGCACCGACCCTCGCTCCCCGAGCGGCGGACACGGCTTCCGGCGAGCCCGCGAGCGGGCCGGTGGCCGGGTCCTGGGCCGGAGCCCCGGTCCTGCCGGGGCGAGGGGGGCCGTCGGCCTCCGGCGCGGCCGGGGGTGCGGCGCTGCCCGCTCAGCGGGCCGGCGAGATGAGCGAGGGGGAGCAGTGGGCCTACGGCGCGGGCCTGCCCGGCGAGCCCGGGGACGAGGAGGAGCGGCCCGCGCTGCCCCGGCGGCGGGCGCAGCAGCATCTGGCGCCGCAACTGCGCGAGGCGCCCGCACCGCGGCCCGCCACGGACGCCGAGCAGCCGCTGCACGATCCCGGCCTGATGGCCGCCTTCCAGCGGGGCTTCGGCCTCGCCCAGTCGGAGAACCAGCTATGACCCCGACAAACCACCTCAGCAAGGAGCACATCCCCATGGGCGGCGAAGTGGCGACGAAGACCGGCAGCCGGCTCTCGGACCTCGACTGGCTGCTCAGCGGCCTGGTGCAGCGCGTGCCGTACACGCGCAGCGCCGTACTCCTCACCGCCGACGGGCTCGTCACCTGCGTGCACGGGCTGGACGCCGACAGCGCCGACCACCTGGCGGCCCTCGCCTCCGGCCTGTACTCGCTGGGCCGCAGCGCCGGCTCCCGCTTCGGGGACGGCGCCGAGGTACGGCAGGTCGTCGTCGAACTCGACACCGCGCTCGTCTTCGTCTCCGCGGCAGGATCCGGGACCTGCCTGGCCGTCCTCGCCGACCGCGAGGCCGACGTCGGGGTGCTCGGCTACGAGATGGCGATGCTGGTCAAGAGCGTACGTCCGTACCTGGCGGCCCCGCCGCGGCGGCCCGCCGCCGACCCGGAGCGATGAGGGCGCGCGGTACGGGGGCGTACGCGGCGGGGCGGGACACGCCGTGGCTCGACGACTCGGCGGGCCGGGTGATGCGCCCGTACACCGCCAGCGGCGGGCGGACCCGGCCGGGCGTCGCGCTCGACCTGCTCTCGCTGGTGACCGCGACCGGGGTGCGCCCGCGGATCCCGCTCGGGCCCGAGCACACCCTCGTGCTGCGGCTGTGCGCGGGCGCCGCGGCGGTCACCGTCGCCGAGGTGGCCGGGCAGCTGCGGCTGCCGGCCGCGGTGGTGAAGGTGCTGCTGTCCGACCTGATGGAACACGGGGCCGTCATGGTGCAGGCGCCGAGGTTCCCCGGCATCGGCGGCGACGCGTTCGCCGCCACCGACCAGTCACTGCTGAGGGCGGTGCTCGATGGCCTGCGCAAACGACTGTGAAGCCCCCGCGCCCGCCCCCGTGACCCTGAAGATCCTGGTCGCGGGCGGTTTCGGCGCGGGCAAGACGACCTTCGTGGGCGCGGTGAGCGAGATCGAGCCGCTGAGCACCGAGGAACTGCTCAGCGACCTCAGCGCGGCCGCCGACCCGCTGCACGGCGTCGAGGCGAAGACCACCACGACCGTGGCCCTCGACTTCGGCCGGATCACCCTGGACGAGCGCCACGTGCTCTACCTCTTCGGCACGCCCGGACAGCACCGCTTCTGGTTCCTGTGGGAAGAACTGTGCGCGGGCGCCCTCGGAGCGGTGGTGCTCGCCGACACCCGCCGCCTCGCCGACTGCTTCCCCGCCGTGGACTTCTTCGAGCGGCGCGGGATCGGCTTCATCGTCGCCGTCAACGAGTTCGATCAGGCCCACCGCTACACGACCGACGAGGTCCGCGAAGCGGTGGGGCTCGGGCCCGAGGTGCCCGTCGTACGGTGCGACGCGCGCCTGACCAGTTCCGGCACGGGGACGCTGGCCGCCCTCGTCCGGCACCTCCTGTGCATGTCCGCAGCCGCAGCCGCAGCCCCAGCAACCGCCACCGCCACAGTCAGCTCTTCGTCCTCGGAGTCGGGGGAACCGCCATGACGTACTACGAATCGACCGGACACCTGCTGCTCACGCCGGTGGACCGGGAGGCGCCCGCGCGCGTCGTCCGGCTGCGCGAGCTGGGTCTGGGGGAGCGGACGGACCCCGAACTGGACGCCTTCGCGAGGCGGGCCGCCGACGTGCTCGACGCCCCGTACGCGGGGGTCAACTTCATCGGTGAGGAACGGCAGTTCTTCGCCGGGCTGCACCACACGGCCGAAGCCCCGGCCCGCGGGTACCCGGCGCGGGTCCTGGCCCGCGACCACGGCTACTGCCCGTACGTGGTGGTCCGGCGGCGCGCGCTGGTGCTGGAGGACGTACGGGACTTCGCGCGCTTCGCGGGCAACGCAGTGGTGGACGGGAGCGGGGTGCGCTCGTACGCGGGCGCGCCGCTGACGGACCGGCGCGGGATCGTGCTCGGCACGGTGTGCGCGGTGGACGTGGTGCCGCGGCGGTGGGGGACGCAGGGGCTCGCCGCCGTCAAGGCGCTGGCCGCGGAACTGGTGGCGCTGGTGCACGAACGCGAGGACCGGGCGGAGGCCCGCGCGGCGGACCGGAGGGGGTGAGGGCCGTTGTCAGTGGCGGGGGCTACGGTCGTCGGACGAGGGTTCACCGGTGGTTGGAGAGGAGTCTCGGGGATGGCCACGACCGCGCAGGACGTCCGCCTGATCGCGCTGTCGCTCCCGGACAGCAGCGAGAAGCCCGCCTGGGGCATGCCGACCTTCCGGGTGGGCGGGAAGATCTTCGTCGCGCTGGCCGACGACGACACCTCGATCGGGGTGAAATGCCCCAAGGAGGACCGGGCCGAGCTGCTCGCGGCGGAGCCGGAGAAGTTCTTCATGCGGCCGGGCCACGACGACAACTACGCCTGGATCCGGGTCCGACTGGAGGCCCTGGGCGACGCGGCCGAGCTGCGTTCCATCCTGACCGACTCCTGGCTCCAGGCGGCCCCGAAGCGGCTGGTCGCGGCCCATCCGGAGTTGTCCGGCGACGCGGGCTGAGCGCGCGGCGCCGCCGTACGGCGAAAGACCGGTCGCCGCTGCCCCGGCGGGCCACGTGGAACCGGTAGCAGAAAAGGTGCGCGCGACCACCCACAGAAATGCGGTATCGTTCTCATGCGCGTTCGGCCAAGGGAAACCCCAGGTCAGCGGGTATCGGGACGTGGCGCAGCTTGGTAGCGCACTTGACTGGGGGTCAAGGGGTCGCAGGTTCAAATCCTGTCGTCCCGACTCGAAAGAGTCGCAGATCAGGGGCCGTTTCAGAGCAATCTGAAACGGCCCCTGACCGTTTTCCGGGATCCTTCGGACGCGCGGATGACGCAGGCCCTCGGCTGTCAAGCCCCGAGATCCAGCGGCATGACGCGGTGCGACCGCGCGGGGCTCAATGGAGACACGGCCCCGGCAGGTCAGGCGGCCCACCCGAACCCCTTCAAGGAGCATCCCCATGGCCCGCACCTGGACCCGGCGTCTGGTCCTGCTGTCCGCCTCGACCGCCCTGGTCGCGGGCGGCGCCTCGGTCTCCTCCAGTGCCTTCGCCGCCCCGGCGGCGCCGCACCCCGGCAACGTCACCACGAGCGCGGTTTCCGCGGACGGCGGCTCGACCGTCAGGCATGGATACCGGCAGGTCGTCGGCCCGCGGGACCGTTCCCACCGACGCATGACGTACAGGTGGGGCATGGCCCGCTCCTGGTGGTGAGCGGCCTCCGGTATCCGGCGACGCCATGCCCGCCCCGGCAGGGGCGGGCATGGCGTCCTCGCGCGCTGCCTAGTGCGGACGCGCCATCGCGGGGTGCCGGACCTGCGCCCCGGGCGTGGGGGCGGAGGCGGGCAGCCTGGTCAGGTTGGCGCTGATCATCGCCGCCGCGCGGCCCACGGCCTCACCGAGCGGGTCGATCTGTTTGCCGTCCAGGGCGGTCGCCGCCACGGCGGCCACCACCTGGCCCGATGTGGAGAACACCGGCGCCGCCACGCACGACAGCGTGCTCACGCACTGGCCGTACTCGAAGGCGAGACCCCGCTCCTGGGCCCGTGTGACCTCACGGGTCCACGTCGGCTTCGTCCACCCCCTGGGCAGCTCGGCCGACGGGCTGGAAGCCGCGAGGATCAGCTCCGCGGCGCTCCCGGGCGGCAGGACGGCGCCGGAGTGCAGCGGGAAGACCTCGTCCACCTCGCCGCGGATGCCCCCGACGATGATCGTGTGCCCCGCTTCGGGCACCGACAGGCTGAGACTCAGCCGGCCGCTCACGGCCGCGAGTTCGCGCAGCGGCCGGGCCGAGGCCGCGCGCAGCAGGCGCGCGGGGTGCCAGGCCTGTCCCAGGCGGAACGTGCGCGGCCCGAGCCGGTAGCGGCCCGATCGGCTCTGCACCGCGCCGAGTGCGACCAGCTGCCCCAGTAACCGGTGAGCCGTGGCTTTCGGCAGGTCGGCGTCGGTCGCCAGGCGGGTCAGGCCGACTTCCTCGCCGTGTGCGAGCACCTCCATGAGGGCGAACGCACCCTCCAGTACACCCCGCCCCTCTGCGCCGGATCTGGCCATGAGCGAGTCCCCCTTTCGCACGGAGCCCATCGGTCGGATGGGTCCGTAACTCCCCGTTCGTCCCGGCTCATCAGCGAGAACGGTGGTGTCGCCCTCCGCTTCCGCCGGTCCGTTGAACGGACCCGATCATTGCCCGTGTGTTGCGAACGCGCCAGGGTGTTGTCGCCCGGGGACGAAACGTTTCGGTATCACACCGGCAACCGTGCGTTCGTCCCACAGCAACGAAACAAGGAGGATCCGATGAGCGCGATCAAGACCAGCGCCAAGCAGTTCAAGTACGTCATGGGTGCCATGACGGCCGTCTTCTTCGGCAGCTGCTCTGCCAGCTGACGCTGTCTCGGGGGGTGGGGGCGCATGCCGCCCCCACCCCTTTTCTTGACGCCTGAGGGAGGCACGAGTGCTGGAAACCGGTGTCCGGCAGGTCCGGGTGGCGATGGCCATGGTGTTCGGCCGGCGGCTGAACGTCAGGGCCGTGGAGCGGCTCGTCGCCGACGCGCTCGCCACACTGGAGGAGTTCGGCTCGCTCGGCGACGACGTCGACGAACTGGCCGACGGACCGTTCGCCGACCCGGACGAGCGCCGCGACCTGCAGAACCGCGCACTCCAGCGGACCGTGAACAGACTCGCCAAACGCTCCCCCTTCTACCGGGAACGGCTCGCCGGCATCGACCTCGACGGGCTGACCACCGAGACGCTCACCCGGATCCCGGTGACCCGCAAGGCCGACCTGATCGAGCGCCCCGCCGACTTCCTGTGCAGCACCCCCTACCTGGCGACGCAGACGACCGGCACCACCGGCCGCCCCGTGCAGATGTGGCTCTCCCGCTACGAGATGGAGCTCTGGCCCGCGCTGATCGCCCTGTCCGTCGTGCTGCGCGGCGACATCCGCCCCGGCGACCGGATGCAGATCAACCTCAGCTCCCGGGCGACGGCCGCCGTCCAGGAGGACGTCGAGGTGTGCCGGATGGTCAACGCCTCGTGCCACGTGGTGGGCCAGGTCCCGCCGGAGGAATCCGTCGAGCACCTGCTCGGCCGCAACGGGACCCGGCCCACCCTGCTCACCGGCAACCCCAGCTACCTGGCCCGGATGCTCACCGCCGCACGGCAACGCGGCTACGGGCCGGACGACTTCGGCCTGCGGGCGATCTACGCCGGCGGAGAGATCGTGTCCCCGGCCTTCGCCCGGGCCCTGCGCGAGACCTTCGGGGCCGAGACCATCGGCGACAACTTCGGCATGACCGAACTGCTGCCCGTCGGCGGTCGCACCTGCAGCAAGCGCCACCTGCACATCGACCCCAACATGGGGTACACCGAGGTGCTCGACCTGGAGACGGGCGAGCCCGCCGGGCCCGGACGGCTCGGGGAGCTGACCGTGACCCCGTACTACCCCTACCGGGAGTGCATGCCGGTCCTGCGGTACAACACCGGCGACCTGGTCCGCACCCTGGACGGCGAACCGGGCTGCGAACTCGCGGCCGTGCCCGCCGTCTCCCAGATCCTCGGCAAGGCGGGCTCGCTGCTGCGCACCGCCGATTCCGTCGTGACGCCGCGCGAGATCGTGGAGGCCCTGGACGGCACCCCCGGAATGCCCTGGCCCCTGCGCCACCGGGCCGAGGTCGCCGACGGCCGGCTCCACGTGGAGGTCGCCTCCCGGAACGCCACCGCGGCGGAGGTGACCGAGCGGCTGCTGACCCGGGGCATCGACGCGCGCGTCACGGTCCTGCCGCTGGACGACGAGGAGGCCGCGCGCCGCTTCCGCCTCCGCTGTGACCTGTTGGAGCACACCTTCACCCGGAGCCACGCATGACGGTCTTCTTCCAGATCGCGGCCACCGCCGTCCTGGCACTCGCGGTCGTCGTCGGCACGATCGCCTACTTCCGCGCCGTACGCGCCGCGAGGCCGCCCGTCGGCGTCTTCAACGGCAGGGACATCTTCATGATGATGGGCTTCGTCCTGGCCCTGCCCTACGTCTACCTCGCCCTCCCCGGCGCCGTCCTCCCGGCCGTGCTCGCCCTGGTCTTCGCGGGCGGACTGTCCGTCGGCTACCAGCCCCTCATCGCCAACGGCCGGCTGCGCTGGGCGCTGATCTCCGTACTGATCGCGAGCGTGCTCGTCACCCACCTCGCCTTCGGCGAGACCGCCCCGCCCTACTGGGTGGCGAACAGCTGTGTCGTCGGACTGGTCGTGGTCTCCGCCACCAATCTCAACGTCCAGGGCGGCATGCGCTTGAAGAACGTCGCCTGGTTCCTGCTCGCCCTCGCCGTCTACGACGCCTTCTTCGCCTGGGTCGTACCGCTGACCCAGGAGCTCGCCGCAGCCGTCCAGGGGTATCCGTACGCCCCGGCCGCCGGCCTGCGCATCGGCGAGGACCTCGGCGCCGTCGTCGGCATGGGTGACCTGCTGGCCTACGCCCTCTTCACCACCACCGCCTACAAGGCGTACGCGAAGCCGGGGCTGCGGACCGGGATCGCCCTGGTGGTGCTGTTCGGAGCCGTGGCCCCGGTCGCCGCCCTGCACCTGATCGCCGCGGCCACCGGTGACGCTCCCGGCCTCATCCCCGCCCAGGTCTTCTTCGGCCCGGCCGCCTTCGTCGGCTACCTGTTCCTGAGCCGGCGCGGCCCGGAGCGGCGGATGGTCGACGTGCCCTTCCGCGGGAACCGCGCGGCGGCCGTGCAGCAGGCCCCGGTGCGCAGCGCCGAAGCGCACCCCGTGGGCTGAGCACCGGCCCGACGACCGCCCGGGCCCGCGGGAGCACGACCTCGCGCGGGCCCGGGTCACCACCGGACGGCCGCCCGCCCCGGCGGCGGCTAGCCTGGGATGGCGGCACGCACGATCGGAGCAAGTGCGGTGGATCCTGGAACGGGCCGGTCGTGAGGCCGGCGGACGCCGCCCGCCCCGGCGGCGCCGACTGGCTGCTGGCCGCCGGCGAACGGGGCAACGCGGCGACGCGCCTCGACCGGCGCCGCCCGGACGGCGCGGCCTGGTCGCGGGGCAACCACGTACGGCCCCTGGTCCACGGGACCGCGTACTTCGCGGAGCTGCTGGCGGAGATCCGCGCCCTGCGCGCGGGCGACCTGCTGCTGTTCACCGACTGGCGCGGCGACCCCGACGAGCGCCTCGACGGGCCCGGCACGGAGATCGGCACGGTCCTGAGCCGGGCGGCCGGGCGCGGAGTCGTCGTCAAGGGGCTGCTCTGGCGCTCCCACCTCGACGGCCTGCAGTTCAGCGAGGCGGAGAACCGCCACCTCGGCGAGGAGATCGAGGAGGCGGGCGGCGAGTGCCTGCTCGACATGCGGGTGCGGCCCGGCGGCTCCCACCACCAGAAGTTGGTGGTGCTGCGCCACCCCGGCCGCCCCGGACTGGACATCGCCTACGTCGGAGGCGTCGACCTCTGCCACAACCGCAACGACGACGCCGCGCACCACGGCGACCGCCAGTCGCTGCCGCTCGCCCCCGCCTACGGGCCGCACCCGCCGTGGCACGACGTCCAGCTCGCCCTGCGCGGACCGGCCGTGGGCGACGTCGAAGCCGTCTTCCGCGAGCGGTGGGAGGACCCCTCACCGCTCAGCCGCAGTCCGCTCACCCGGCTGCGGTCGCTGGCGCACCGCGAGGACAGCCGCGCGGACAGCCTGCCCCCGCAGGCCGCCGACCCGGCGCCCTGCGGCACGCAGACCGTCCAGCTGCTGCGGACCTACCCCAACCGGCTGCTGAGCGGCTACCCCTTCGCCCCCGACGGCGAGCGCAGCATCGCGCGCGCGTACGACAAGGCGCTGCGGCGGGCCCGGGCGCTGATCTACCTGGAGGACCAGTACCTGTGGTCCCCGCGCGTCGTGGCCTACTTCGCCCGGGCGCTGCGCGGGCATCCGGGGCTGAGGCTGATCGCCGTCATCCCCACGGTCCCGGAGCAGGACGGCCGCCTCACGGGGCCCATGAACCTCATCGGGCGGATCAACGCCCTGGAGGAGCTACGCCGCGCCGGCGGTCGGCGCGTCGCGCTGTACGGACTGGAGAACCACGCCGGAACCCCGGTCTACGTGCACGCCAAGGTGTGCGTGATCGACGACGTGTGGGCTTCCGTGGGCTCCGACAACATCAACCTCCGCTCGTGGACCCACGACTCCGAACTCGGCTGCGCCGTGTACGACGAGACCCCGGACCCGCGGCTTCCGAGCGATCCGGGCGGCCTCGGCGACGGGGCGCGGGCCTTCGCGAGGGAGCTGCGCCTGGAACTCATGCGCGAGCACCTGGACCCGCGGGACGACCCGGGCGTGCCGGGCTCGGCGGGCCGGGAGGCGGCGGGCGTGCTGCTCGATCCGGTGGCCGCGTTCGAGGCCTTCGCGGCCTCGGCCGCCGCGCTGGACGCCTGGCACGCCGGCGGCCGCCGCGGTCCACGGCCGCCCGGCCGGCTGCGCCGTTACGTTCCGCCGGACCTGCCCGCCGCGCAGCGGCTGCTCGCGGCTCCGCTGAACCGCCTCCTGGTCGACCCGGACGGCCGCCCGATGGGGATGCGGCGCCGGAACGTCTTCTGAGGTCAAAGCACCGCAACCAGGGGCACCTTTACGGCGCAAAGCGCACGTTCCCGGCCCGTGCGGGTACCGCTTGAGGGGCCGCAGCGGCGTCGGGTTAGCATATGAGCACCGCCTAGCTCGAAAGATAATCCTGTGACTGTCAATGAGGACTCGTTCACCAGCTGGAAGAACCGCGAGGAGATCGCGGAGTCGATGATCCCGATCATCGGGAAGCTGCACCGGGAGCGGGACGTCACGGTCCTGGTCCACAGCCGATCCTTGGTGAACAAGTCGGTGGTCAGCATTCTCAAGACCCACCGGTTCGCCCGCCAGATCGCCGGCCAGGAGCTCTCGGTCACCGAGACCCTGCCGTTCCTGCAGGCGCTCACCACCCTCGACCTCGGCCCGTCGCAGATCGACATCGCCCTGCTCGCCGAGGCGTACAAGACCGACGACCGCGGCCTGTCGGTGGAGGAGTTCACCGCCTCGGCCGTCGTCGGCGCCACCGGTGAGAACAAGATCGAGCGCGGCGCCGGCCGCGACGTCGTCCTCTACGGCTTCGGCCGCATCGGCCGCCTCGTCGCCCGCCTGCTCATCGAGAAGGCCGGATCCGGCAACGGTCTGCGCCTGCGTGCCATCGTCGTCCGCGGCGGCGGCGAGCAGGACCTGGTCAAGCGCGCCTCCCTGCTGCGCCGCGACTCCATCCACGGCCAGTTCCAGGGCACCATCACCGTGGACGAGGCGACGAGCACGATCATCGCCAACGGCAACAGCATCAAGGTGATCTACGCCAACGACCCCTCCGAGGTCGACTACACGGCGTACGGCATCAAGGACGCCATCCTCATCGACAACACGGGCAAGTGGCGGGACCGGGAGGGTCTGTCGAACCACCTGCGCCCCGGCATCGACAAGGTCGTCCTGACCGCCCCGGGCAAGGGCGACGTCCCGAACATCGTCCACGGCGTCAACCACGACACCATCAAGCCGGACGAGCGGATCCTGTCCTGCGCGTCCTGCACCACCAACGCGATCGTCCCGCCGCTCAAGGCCATGGACGACGAGTACGGTGTCCTGCGCGGTCACGTGGAGACCGTCCACTCGTTCACGAACGACCAGAACCTGCTGGACAACTACCACAAGGCCGACCGCCGCGGCCGTTCGGCGCCGCTGAACATGGTGATCACCGAGACCGGTGCCGCCTCCGCCGTCGCCAAGGCGCTGCCCAACCTCAAGGCGCCGATCACCGGCAGCTCGATCCGCGTCCCCGTCCCGGACGTCTCGATCGCCATCCTCAGCCTGCGCCTGGGCCGCGAGACCACCCGCGAGGAAGTCCTCGACTACCTCCGCGACGTCTCCCTGCACTCGCCGCTCAAGCGCCAGATCGACTTCACCACGGCCCCCGACGCCGTCTCGATGGACTTCGTCGGCTCGCGCCACGCGTCGATCGTGGACGCCGGAGCCACCAAGGTCGACGGCGACAACGCCATCCTCTACCTCTGGTACGACAACGAGTTCGGCTACTCCTGCCAGGTCATCCGCGTGGTCCAGCACGTGTCCGGGGTGGAGTACCCGACCTACCCGGTCCCGGCGGTCTGATCCCGGCACACCGTTCCACCCGCTGTTCCCGTCAGGCCCGGCCGTCAGGCCGGGCCTGACGTGCTCCCCGCCCGTACCGGCCGGTGCAGGAGGTAGGCGGCCGCGCCCGAGACGAGGACGGCCATGCACGCGATGAACACCAGCCCGGCACCCTCGAGGCCGAGCGGGTCCGCCAGCAGCCCCACGCCGATCACCGGCACCGAGATGCCCGCGTACGCCACCACGAACAGCGTCGAGATCACCGCCGCGCGCCGGTCCGGCGGGGAGGCCGCGGCCACCGCGGACAGCGCCCCGCGGAACGCCAGCCCCTGCCCGGCGCCGCCGACGAGCGCGCTCGCCACCACCAGCGCCAGCTGGTCCCAGAGCAGTGCGCCCGCGAGCAGGGCCAGTCCGGCGAGGAGCCCGGCGCAGCCCAGCGGGAGCGAGCGCCCCACCCCGACCCGGCCCACCGCCAGCTGGCCGGCGGTCGAGGCGAAGAAGGCCAGCGCGACGACCGCCCCGCTCACGGCGCGGTTGTGCACGTCGAGGGACTGGGCGAGGAACGCCGGGCTGACCGAGGTGAACACCCCGAACAGGGCGAAGCCCACGAACGCCGCGATCGCCGCGGGCGCGAACACCGGCCGCACCTGCGCGGGCAGGCCGGGCCGCTGCGGGCGTACGGTGCTCAGCGGCCGCCGCTGCGCCACGGTCTCCGGAAGCCCCGCCAGGACGCCGGCCGAGGCCGCCACCAGTACGAGGTGCACGGCGAAGGTCAGGTGGAGGGGCCAGGGGGCGTACTGCGAGAGCACCCCGGCGAGCAGCGGACCGCAGCCCAGCCCGCCCATGTTGGCGGCCGTCGCCACGAGCGTGGCCCGCGAGGCGCCGCTGCGGGGGGCCAGCTCCATCACGTACGCCGTCGCCGCGCCGGTGAACAGCCCGGCGGACAGACCCGACAGCAGCCGCCCCGTGTACAGCCACCCCATGCCGGTGGCGCACAGGAAGCAGACGGCGCTCGCCGCCGCGAAGCCCAGGCCGGCCAGCAGCACCGGCCGACGGCCCACGGCGTCCGAGGCGTTGCCCGCCAGCAGCAGTACGCCGATCACCCCGAAGGCGTACACGGCGTACACCACGGTCACCATCAGCTCGGAGAACCCGAACTTCTCCTGGTAGAGGCCGTAGAGGGGGGTCGGCAGCGTGGTGCCGGCCATGCACACGGCGAAGACCGCCCCGGCGAGCAAGCACTGGCGCCACCTTCGGCGATCACCGTCCATGCCGCCGACGGTAACCCCGCGGCCGCGGCCCGGCGCGCCGGGCGGGGCCGCGGCCGTCAGGGGCGGCCGGCGTGGAGTTCCAGCGGGCCGGCGCCCGTGGCGCGGGCGGTCAGACAGGCGGTGATCTGGCGCCGCAGGGCCGGTTTGACCAGGCCCGGGAGCTCCGCGGGCGGGACGGCGCGCCACTGGAGGAGCTCGGTGTGGTCGAGGCGGATCCGGTCGAGGACGGCGGAGTCGAGTGAGCCGCCGTCGTAGAGGAAGCGGATGCGTGCCGGACGGCCGGGCTTGTGCGACCAGTTCACGGCCAGCAGTCGTCCCGGGGCGAGGTCGAGGCCCAGTTCCTCGTGGACCTCCCGCCGGGCGGCGGCCCGCGGGGTCTCGCCGAGGTCGCTGTCGATGCCGCCGCCGGGCAGGTTCCAGCGGTCGCTCCGGCCGTACGCGGGCTGGACCAGCAGGACCCGGCCGTCGGCGGCGGTGAACACCACGCTCGCGGCGGTCACGGCCTTGGGCCGGCTGGCCCGGTGGCTGGCCGCGTCGAGGGCGCCGGAGTGTTCCAGGGCGAGGCGCCGGGCCGGGTCCAGGCCGGCCGGGGAGCCCGGCTGCGGCACGCCGTCGACGAGGTGGGCGAAGGAGCCGGTGTGCAGGGCGGCCAGGCCGGCGCGCAGCCGGGGTGCGGTGCGGGCCGGCAGTGCCTCGCAGGCCTCGTCCGGCCGGAGCCAGCGGGCCTCGGTGATCCCGCCGTCCCGGAACGAGAGCGTCGCGGCCTCCTCCGGGGTCAGCGGCCCGACCAGGTGGACGTGCACGACCAGGGCGCGGCCGAGGGCCCCCGGGGGCCGGGAGTCCACCGCCAGCAGCCGGCCGACGGGCACGTGGAGGCCGAGCTCCGCCCGCAACGCGCGGGCCAGCCCGGCCTCCGGGGTCTCGGCGGCCCCGACCGTCCCGCCCGGGAGCTGCGGATCCGCCTCGTGCGAGGCGGCCAGTACGAGGACCCGCCCGCGGGTGTCCGGGACGATCCCGGTGGCGGCCACGAGCGGGGCAGGCCGGGCCGCGTGGTACTCGCGCACCGCGTCGGGGGAGGGGCGGTCGGTCACGGCGGGCTCCTGGGGCTGTGTCTCGTCCATCGGGTCGTCGGCAGGAGCACTATGCCGGGGCTCCGGCCGGTGCCCGCCGCCGACATGCGGCTCAGGCGCGGGCCAGCAGCAGGCCGCCCATGGTGACCATCGTCGCCGCGACGAGCCCGTCCAGCACCCGCCAGGCCGACGGGCGGGCGAGCAGGCCGCTCAGCAGCCGGGCCCCGTACCCCAGGCTGACGAACCAGGTCAGGCTGGCCAGGCCGGCCCCGATGCCGAACGCCCAGCGCAGGTCCCCGCGGTCGGCGGCGAGGGAGCCGACGAGCAGGACGGTGTCCAGGTACACGTGCGGGTTGAGCCAGGTCATGGCCACACAGGTCAGCACGGCCCGGCGGCCGGATCCGGCGGCGGCCCCCTCCGTGCTGAGGGCGGCGCCCGGGACCGGGCGCAGCACCCGGCGGGCGGCCAGGACCCCGTAGCCGACCAGGAAGAGGCCCCCGGCCAGGGCGACCGCGGTCAGGGCGGCCGGCCAGGCGGTGACGAAGGCGCCGACGCCGGCGACGCCGAGGGCGATGAGGAGCGCGTCGGACACGGCGCAGATCGCGACCACGGCGAGGACCGCGTGGCGGCGCGCGCCCTGGCGGAGGACGAAGGCGTTCTGCGCGCCGATGGCGACGAGGAGGGAGAAGCCGGTGCCGAAGCCGGCGAGGGCCGCGGTCAAAGTGCCGTGTGTCATGTCGTCGACCGTAGGCACCGACCTCTGTTCAGTACAGCTAAGGATTTTTACGTACCATTAGCGCTCGTGATGGATGAGCTTCCTCTGGACCAGGTGCGCACGCTGCTCGCGGTGGTGGACGAGGGCACGTTCGACGCCGCGGCCGCCGCCCTGCACGTGACCCCCTCCGCGGTCAGCCAGCGGGTCAAGGCGCTGGAGCAGCGGACCGGGCGGGTGCTGCTGATGCGGACGAAACCGGTGCGGGCGACGGAATCGGGAGAGGTGGTGGTCCGCTTCGCCCGGCAGCTGGCCCGGCTGGAACGGGACGCGCGGGCCGAGCTCGGCATGGCCGACGGGACCGGCCCGGTGCGACTGCCGATCGCCGTGAACGCGGACTCCCTCGCCACCTGGTTCCTGCCGGCCCTGACCCGCGTCCCGCAGGATCCGCCGGTCTGCATCGAACTGCACCGCGAGGACGAGTCGCACACGACGGCGCTGCTGCGGGAGGGGCAGGTCATGGCGGCGGTGACCTCCTCGCCGGACCCGGTGGCGGGGTGCAGCGTACGGCTGCTGGGCCTGGCGCGGTACCTGCCGACGGCGAGCCCCCGGTTCGCGGCCCGGTACCTGACGGGGGCGCCGGAGCGCGATCTGCGGGAGGCGCCGACGATCGTGTTCGACCGCAAGGACGACCTCCAGGACGCCTTCGTCCGGTCGCTGACGGGGGACGCGGCGGCCGGGGCGGGAGCGGTGCGCCACCACATTCCGACCTCGGAGGGGTTCCGCGACGCGGTGGTCGCGGGACTGGGGTGGGGGCTGGTGCCGGAGCAGCAGGCGCGGCCGCTGGTGCGGACGGGGCAACTGGTGCTCCTGGAGCCCCTGCGGCCGATGGACGTGCCGCTGTACTGGCAGCAGTGGAAGCTCGACTCGCCGGCGCTGTCCACGGTGGCGGAAGTGGTCGCGGCGGTGGCCGGGGAGGCCCTGCGCAGCCCCTCGCACCGGGGCCCCTAAGCTGCGGACCATGGAGTCCTACACGATCGGACAGGCTGCCCGGATGCTCGGCGTCAGCGTCGACACGGCCCGTCGCTGGGCGGACGCGGAACGGTTCCCCACCCGCCGGGAGGGCACACGGCGGATGGTGGACGGTCCGGACCTGGCCGCCTTCTGCGTCGAGGCCGCGCAGGAGGCCGGCGACGGCGAGGAGGCCCCGTACACCTCGGCGCGCAACGCCTTCCCGGGGATCGTCACCGGCGTGAAGCTGGGCACGGTCGACGCGCAGGTGGAGATCCAGGCCGGGCCGCACCGCATCGTCTCGCTGCTGACGCGGGAGGCGGTGGAGGAGCTCGGGCTGGAAGTGGGGGCGCGGGCCACGGCGCGCGTGAAGTCGACGAGCGTGTTCATCGACCGGACCTGAGGCCCGGCGGGGACGCCCCGGCGGCGATGGCAGACTGGCCGGTGAACCGCCGAAGGGGAGTACGTCCTTGTCCATGTTCAGCAACCTGCGCCGGGCCGTGCGCCGCGGCTACCGGCGGGCCGTCGACCTCAGCCACCCGGCCCGCTCCCCGCTCGGCAGCGCGGTGGTCAACTGCATCGTCTACCGGGACGGCGTGCGGCAGGAGGACTGCGCGGAGGTCGAGGAGGCGCTGCGCCGGGTCCGCAAGGCGGGCGACGGCTTCGTCTGGATCGGCCTGCACGAGCCGTCCCAGTCCGAGCTCGCCGGGCTCGCCGAACTGTTCGGCCTGCACCCCCTCGCGGTCGAGGACGCCGTGCACGCGCACCAGCGCCCCAAGGTGGAGCGCTACGACGACACGCTGTTCTCCGTCTTCAAGACCGTGCGGTACGTGGAGCACGAGGAGCTGACCGCGACCAGCGAGGTGGTGGACACCGGCGAGCTGATGGCCTTCACCGGCGAGGACTTCGTCATCACCATCCGGCACGGCGGCAGCGGCACCCTCGGCCCGGTCCGCGAGGAGCTGGAGGCTTCCCCCGACCAGCTGGCCAAGGGGCCCGCCGCGGTTCTGCACGCCATGGTCGACCACGTGGTCGACGACTACGTGGCCGTGACGGACGCCGTGCAGAACGACATCGACTCCGTCGAGACGGCGGTCTTCAGCGAGAACGGCGGCCGCGGCGACGCCGGCCGGATCTACCAGCTCAAGCGCGAACTCCTGGAGCTGCGGCGGGCGGTGGCACCGCTGGGCCGCCCCCTGGAGCAGCTGGCCACGCAGCCGATACCGGTCATCCCGCCGGAGATCCGGGCGTACTTCCGGGACGTGGCCGACCACCTGACCCGGGCGACCGAGCAGATCAGCGCCTACGACAACCTGCTCGACTCCATCCTCCAGGCACACCTCGCGCAGGTGACCGTCGCCCAGAACGAGGACATGCGCAAGATCACGGCGTGGGCGGCCATCGTCGCCGTCCCGACCATGGTCTGCGGGGTCTACGGAATGAACTTCGAGCACATGCCCGAACTGCACTGGACCTACGGCTATCCGCTCGTCCTCGGCGTCATGGCGGTCGCCTGCTTCGTGATCCACCGCGGTTTCCGGCGCAACGGCTGGCTCTGACCCTGCGAAATCCCTGACGGGGCGGGCGCGGACGCCGGATAGGGTCCGCCTGTCACCGATGATCGACAGGGAACGGGCGGGTCGCACATGGAGCGGACGACGGCGCAGCGGGACGGCGGCACGGCAGAGGGAGGGGCGGCCGACGGGCTCGCGGGCGACCGGGTCCGGCTGGAGCCGCTCGCGCACCGGCACCACGACGGCCTGTGCGAGGCGGTCCGGGACGGGAGGTTGTGGGAGCTCCCGGTGACGGTCGTCCCCCACCCCGACGAGGTGCGCGGCTTCATCGACGACGCGCTGGCGGCGCGGGCGCAGGGCACGCAGATCGCGTACGCGACGGTGGACGTCGCGACGGGCCGGATCGCCGGCTCGACCCGGCTCATGGCCATCAACACGGCGTACCGGCGGCTGGAGATCGGCTTCACCTTCCTCGGCGGGAGCTGGCAGGGGACGGGCGCGAACACCGAGGCCAAGCTGCTCATGCTCACGCACGCCTTCGAGGGCATGGGGATGAACCGCGTCGAGTTCCTCACCGACGTGCACAACAGCAGGTCGCGGGCGGCGATATCGGGGCTCGGCGCGACGCACGAAGGAGTCCTGCGCCACCACATGGTGATGCGCGACGGCTGGATCCGAGACACCGCGGTCTACAGCATCACGCGCCCCGAATGGCCGGACGCCAAGAGGGAACTGACGGCCCGTCTCGCCCGTCGGGCCTGACGCGGAGCGGGCGGTCACGGCGATCGGCGTGTGACGCACGGGTCTTGAGCTGTCGTCAGATCTGGTAGTAAAGTTTCCTAACGAAGTAGGGACGCCTCAACTACCCCACGGAGGCCTTGTGATCACCCCCCACCGCAAGATGCTCGCGATCGGCGCTCTGCTCGGCAGCGCGCTCATCGCCGCCCCCGTCGCCGCCCACGCCACCGCGGCCCCTGCCCCCACGGCGGAGACCGCGGCGGCAGCGGCCGTAGGACTCGACGATCCGGCGAAGAAGGAGATCGCCATGCAGATCGTCTCCAGTGCGGAGAACTCCTCGCTGGACTGGAAGGCTCAGTACAAGTACATAGAAGACATAGACGACGGTCGCGGCTACACGGCCGGCATCATCGGCTTCTGTTCCGGCACCGGCGACATGCTCGACCTCGTCGAGCACTACACCCGGGTCAAGCCGGGCAACGTGCTCGCCACGTACCTGCCCGCCCTGCGCAGGGTCGACGGCAGCGACTCCCACGCCGGCCTCGACCCGAACTTCACCAGGGACTGGGCGAAGGCGGCTCAGGACGCCGAGTTCAAGAAGGCCCAGGACCACGAGCGCGACCGCGTCTACTTCAACCCGTCCGTGCAGCAGGGCAGGTCCGACGGGATCGGTGTGCTCGGCCAGTTCATCTACTACGACGCCATCGTCATGCACGGTGACGGCACCGACCCCACCAGCTTCCGCAACATCCGCAAGCGCGCCCTGTCCAAGGCCAAGCCCCCGTCGCAGGGCGGCAACGAGACCGCGTACCTCAACGCCTTCCTCGACGCCAGGGTCTGGGCGATGAAGCAGGAGGAGGCGCACAGCGACACCAGCCGGGTCGACACCGCGCAGCGGGTCTTCCTCAAGAAGGGCAACCTGAACCTCAACACCCCGCTCGACTGGAAGGTCTACGGGGACTCCTTCCACATCGGCTGACGCCCGCGGCGGCCCGGGGCCGGACCCTCCTCCAGGCGGCCCGGGCCGCGGTGTCGCGGTGCGGTAACGATGTGGGTAACGATCGAGGTGGCTGCCGGGGTGTCAAGTAGGCGCGCGGGATGGACTTTTCGGACTTCTGAGGACACGACGTCACTCCTGTGCTCCTCAGTCGCACATTCGATGCCGGAAATCTTCCCGTCCAGCCGATTTGGCTTCGCGCCAACTGGCTTGACCGCGACGTAAGGGGGGCATAAGTTCTGCCCCGGCTTGCTCCAGCAGGACGGGCCGAACCAACCGTCCTCTGGGGGGACCCATGAACTACTACGTCGACGTCCTCAAGAAGTACACCGTCTTCTCCGGCCGCGCCCGCCGCCAGGAGTACTGGATGTTCTTCCTCTTCAACGTGGCCGCGCTGATCATCGTCTCGATCCTGGACGCCGTCATCGGCACCTCCCCGTGGCTGTACGCGCTCTACGCGCTCGGCACCTTCCTCCCGAACCTCGCCGTGACCGTGCGCCGCCTGCACGACACCGGCAAGTCCGGCTGGTGGTTCCTCATCAGCTTCGTGCCGCTCGTCGGCTTCATCTGGCTCATCGTCCTGCTGGCCACCGCCGGCAACGACCAGCCGAACCAGTACGGCGTGAACCCGAAGGCCGTCCAGGCCTGACCTGGTTCGCAAGCCTTCACGGCTGAGCGCCGCCCCCGGCTGGGAACAGCGGGGGCGGCGCTTTTCGCCGTTCGGGGGGTCCGCGTGACACGCGTCTCCCGGACTGGCGGCAGGGGGCTGTCCAGACCGGCCCGATCACGAGATATCTTGATGTCGAGCAATGTTGCAGACGAGAGACGCAGACTGTGGAGCGGAGCATCCGGTGACTGACTCGACCATCATCTACACGCACACTGACGAGGCCCCGGCCCTCGCGACGTATTCCTTCCTGCCTGTGATCCAGGCGTACGCGTCGACGGCCGGTGTGAATGTCGAGACCCGTGACATCTCCCTGGCCGGTCGGATCATCGCCAGCTTCCCCGAATACCTGGAGGAGAGCCAGCGGATCGCCGACGCCCTCCACGAGCTCGGTCAGCTGGCGAAGACCCCCGAGGCCAACATCATCAAGCTGCCCAACATCTCGGCGTCGATCCCGCAGCTCAAGGCCGCGGTCGCCGAGCTGCAGGGCCAGGGCTACGCCCTCCCGGACTACCCGGACGACCCGAAGACCGACGAGGAGCGCGAGACCCGCGCCCGCTACGACAAGGTCAAGGGCAGCGCCGTCAACCCGGTCCTGCGCGAGGGCAACTCCGACCGCCGCGCCCCCGCCTCGGTGAAGAACTACGCCAAGGCGCACCCGCACCGCATGGGCGCCTGGACCCCCGAGTCGAAGACGAACGTCGCCACCATGGGCGCGAACGACTTCCGCTCCACCGAGAAGTCCGCCGTGATCGCCGAGGCCGGCACGCTCCGCATCGAGCACGTCGCCGCCGACGGCGCCACCACCGTGCTGCGCGACTCCGTACCGGTCCTCGCCGGTGAGGTCGTGGACGCGTCCGTCCTGCACGTCGACGCCCTGCGCACCTTCCTGAACGACCAGATCGAGCGCGCCAAGGCCGAGGGCGTGCTGTTCTCCGTGCACCTCAAGGCCACGATGATGAAGGTCTCCGACCCGATCATCTTCGGCCACGTGGTCCGCGCCTTCCTCCCGAAGACGTTCGCCCGCTACGGCGAGACCCTCGCCGCCGCCGGCCTGTCGCCCAACGACGGCCTCGGCGCCATCCTGAACGGCCTGGGCGCGCTGCCCGAGGGCGACGCGATCAAGGCGTCCATCGACGCCGAGATCGCCGAGGGCCCGGCCCTGGCGATGGTCGACTCCGACAAGGGCATCACCAACCTGCACGTGCCGTCCGACGTCATCGTCGACGCCTCCATGCCGGCCATGATCCGCACCTCCGGCCACATGTGGGGCCCGGACGGCGCCGAGGCCGACACCCTTGCCGTCCTCCCGGACAGCAGCTACGCCGGTGTCTACCAGGTCGTCGTCGACGACTGCCGCGCCCACGGCGCCTTCGACCCGTCCACGATGGGCTCGGTGCCGAACGTCGGCCTCATGGCCCAGAAGGCCGAGGAGTACGGCAGCCACGACAAGACCTTCGAGATCGCCGCCGCGGGCACCGTCCGCGTCGTCGACGCCGCGGGCAACACGGTCCTGGAGCAGGAGGTCGCCGCCGGTGACATCTTCCGCGCCTGCCAGACCAAGGACCTGCCGATCCAGGACTGGGTCAAGCTCGCCGTCACCCGCGCCCGCGCCACCGGCGTCCCGGCCGTCTTCTGGCTGGACGAGGACCGTGCGCACGACGCGCAGCTGATCGCCAAGGTCAAGACCTACCTCGCCGAGCACGACACCGAGGGTCTGACCATCGAGATCCTCTCCCCGGTCAAGGCCACCGCGTACTCCCTGGAGCGCATCCGCCGCGGCGAGGACACCATCTCGGTGACCGGCAACGTGCTGCGCGACTACCTGACCGACCTGTTCCCGATCCTGGAGCTGGGCACCAGCGCCAAGATGCTGTCGGTCGTCCCGCTGATGAACGGCGGCGGCCTCTTCGAGACGGGCGCCGGCGGCTCCGCCCCGAAGCACGTCCAGCAGCTCGTCAAGGAGAACTACCTGCGCTGGGACTCCCTCGGTGAGTTCCTCGCGCTGGCCGTCTCCTTCGAGCACCTCGCCACCACCACCGGCAACGCCCGCGCCCAGGTGCTGGCCGACACCCTGGACCGTGCGACCGGCTCCTTCCTCAACGAGGACAAGTCGCCGAGCCGCAAGCTGGGCGGCATCGACAACCGCGGCAGCCACTTCTACCTCGCCCTGTACTGGGCGCAGGAGCTGGCCAAGCAGACCGACGACGCCGAGCTGGCCGCGGCCTTCGACGCGCTCGCCAAGACGCTGGGCGAGCAGGAGCAGACCATCGTCGCCGAGCTGATCGCGGTGCAGGGCTCCCCGGCCGACATCGGCGGCTACTACCAGCCCGACGCCACGAAGGCCGCGGCGATCATGCGCCCGTCCGCGACCTTCAACCAGGCGATCGCCACCCTGGGCTGATCCCGGGCCCAGCGGCGGGCAGCCGTACGTGTTCCGCCCCGGCCGGCATCGCGCCCGGCCGGGGCGGACCCGTATCCCGGACCCGTATCCCGGACCCGTATCCCGGACCCGTATCCCGGACCCGTATCCCGGACCCGTATCCCGGACCCGTATACGGGACCTGTATTCCGGACATGGTGGCCGGGGAGGGGGCCCTGCGCTAGCGTTCGCGGTCCGTGACCTCGAGGGGGATCTGTGGGACGTCGCTCCGACACGTCGTGCGCCGGCATCGGATGCGTGGGGCTCCTGCTCCTGGTGTTCGTCCTGCCCACGGTCGGATATCTGCTGGCCGTGCCGCTCGCCCTGCCCGATCTGCTGGCGGAGCAGACGCCGCCGCAGCAGATGCACGGCTTCGCGCAGCACCTCGTCGCTTATGCCGTTCCGGTCGTCGTGGCCCTGGTCCTGGCGCTCTTCGCGAGCCGCCGCCGGGCCTTCGTGTGGTGGCTGGTGCCGGCCCGGGCGGCGGGCCTGCTCACCCTGGTGGCCGCGGCCCTGTGGTGGACGGAGAGCAAGGTCGGCGACCACCCGGTGTGGAACGTCCGCGCCACGGCGGAGAGCATGGCCGCCGGGCTGGTGGCACTCGCCTTCGTCGTCGCGGTCCGCCGGTGGGACGCCTCCCGGGGCGGCCGGCCCGTCGCCGCGTCCCCCCGCCTCCCCGCCCCGGGGGAGATCTGGCTGGCCATGGTGCCGCTGCGCGAGGACCCGGCGCGGCAGCTGCGCCACTACTGCGTGGTGCTGGCGGCCCACGCCGATCACGCCGAGGTCGCCCAGATCACCAGCAAGGACAAGGACGGGCGCTCCGACCACATCCGGATGCCGAACGACGGATGGGACCAGCACTCCGGCCGCGACCACTGGGTGGAGAGTGGCCTGCCGCCGCGCCGCGTCGACTACCGGCTGTTCCTCACCTCGCGGCCCCAGGGGCGCTGCCCGGCCCCCGTGTGGCGCGAGCTCGGCCGGCAGCTCGACTGACGCCGGGAGCCCGCGGTCAGAGGCGGTGGATCCGTTCCTGCTCGAACGCCAGCGGGGACCGGCCGGCGGCCAGGATCCGCAGCCCGGGGGCCACGGACAGCAGGTTCCGCAGCCAGGCCAGGGCGTCCGGGCCGAGCTGCTCCGCGCCGTCCAAGACGAGCAGCATGTCCCGTTCGGCCAGCCACGAAGCGGCGTTCGCCGCCCCGCGGGGCGGCACGGGCATGCCGGGCACGGAGCGCAGCTCGGCCGTCAGCTCGCGGATGCCGTAGCCGCCGTGGAGCGGGTCCATGGCGACGACGGCCACCCCGTCGTAGAAGTTGGACGCGAGGCGCCGCGCGATCTCCCGCACCAGCAGGCTCCGCGGCTCGCGCAGGCCCCCCGCCACGGTCAGTACCCGTCCCCGCCGGACAGCGGTGAGCAGGCGGGACATTTCGTTGGATGTCGCCGGAAGCATGGTGGTTGTCCGCAATTCCCTCATCGGCACGATGCCCCCCCATCGCATGCGTGACCAAGTGCGGCAGGAGGGTTCGATCGAGCCGCGTGACGATGATTATGCGCCACTTGCGCCGTAAGACCAGGGGAATGTCGCATTCCGGCGAGTGGCTCCGCAGCCCCGCAGGTCAGGCCCAAGCGGGGAGATGCGGAGCCGGGGGCAGCTGCCTGCCCCGGCCCGGCGGATTGGGCGTCACGGCGCCCGCCGCCACGGCCGGCCGGTGCGCGTGGTGGCGCTTCAGATCCTCCTCCCGGTACCGCCGCGTCTCGGCGTGCCAGACGGCGATCGCCGCCATCCACCGCTTCAGCTCGTCCACGTGGCGGTCCAGGGCTGCGCGGGCCGCCGCGTCCAGCCCGTGGTCCGCGTACATGACGGGCAGTTCGTTGGCCACCACGTGCTCGAACTGCTTCATCCGCGAGGTCATCAGGTCGTTCACGACCCGCAGCGCCGTAGGGTAGTCGCAGTCGAAGAAGTTCTCCACGACGATCAGCAGGTTGTGCAGCTCGCCCTCGTACTCCGCCTCCTTCTGGTAGGAGAACACGTCGTTCATGACGGCCGAGTAGTCGAAGGCCGCCGCCTGCAGGGACTGCACGGCCGAACTCCCGTAGACCTCCTCCGTAACCACGTCCATGTGCGCCATCCGCGCCAGCGAGATCGTCATCGGCGACCCGAAGGTCACCCGGCGCATCTCCAGGTAGTCCACCGGATCCGGGACCCGGTTGGCCGCCTGGTTGTCCAGCTCCCACAGCCAGCTGTCCAGCACCTGGTCCATGGCCGACCGGAACATCTCCCGGCCGCGCGTCCCCATCGGCGCGGCCGTGCGCCGCCACAGGTCGGCCAGCCCCCGCTCCATCGCGTTGGCCGCGGCCGGCGGCGCGGACAGGTCGAGCGGCATGCAGGCGCGCAGCCGCTGCGTCTGCGCCCTGGCCGCGCCCAGTGCCCGGGGGGTGCCGAAGACCAGGGGGTAGCTGTCGTCTGCGTACGTGCCCCAGCTCAGCCAGCCCGCGCTGATGTCCAGCGCCTCCGCCGAGCACCTCGGGTCGATGCCCGCCGAGCACAGCGCGAAGTCGTACCCCCGCGCCTTCTCCTCCCACCAGATGCCCTCGTCCAGGATGCCCATCGCCCGGTTCCACTCGATGAGCCGCTCCCGTGCGCCCGCCAGGTGCGGGTTGAGCACGTTCCGGTACGGCAGGTAGAACTCCGGGATGACCGACGGGCCCACCGGGTGCGGGACGTTGGCGTGCCGGCGCAGCCTCCGCGCGCCGCCGGTCACGCCCAGCAACGCCTTGACGTTGGCGCCGGTGGTGCCCAGCCCGGAGGGGCCGCGCAGCCACCCGGGCAGGCCCTCCTCCGTGCGGCCCGGGCGGGTCTTCGTGTACCGGCTGGAGCGCATGTGCCACTCGTGGCCGCCGGACTGCCAGTCCTGTAGTCCGCGCGCGTAGGTGAGGACCGCGAGGATCCCGTCCGGGCCGAGGCCCTTCTCCGCGAACAGCACGGGCAGTTCGGTGAAGAAGGTGCTCTCGAACTGCTGGAGCCGCGAGGTGATCATGTTGTTGAGCTGGTCGGCGGCCTCCTGGGTGGTGCAGCCGAAGAACCGCTCGAGGACCAGCACCCCGTTGCTCAGTTCCCCCTCCTTCCCGATCTCCCGCTCGTACGAGAACAGGTCGTTGCGGAAGTGGACCGAGTCGGCGAAGCAGTCGCGCAGTACCCGCAGCGCCCGCTCTCCGGAGACCGACGCGGGCACCTCCACGCCCACCGCGTGCTCGACGATCCCCGCCGACCAGGGCGCGCCACCCACCTTGCGGCGCTGTTCGACGTACTCCATCGGGTTCGACACCCTGCCGATGTTGATGTTGTCGAGCTCCCAGAGCGACTCGTCGAGCAGATCGCGGGTGCTGAGGGTGAAGCGCGCGATCCAGTCCGCCGAGTGGCCCGGCACCGTACGCCGCCACAGGTCGGCGAGGCCCGCCTCGACCGGATTGGCGGGCTCGGGCATCGACGCGCGCGGATCGGCGGGCATGAAGGGCGTGAGCCGCTCCAGCGCGGCCCGCCCCGCCGCCCGGTCACCGGTGCGCTTGAACCGCTCCAGGAACCAGTCGTCGAAGAAGAACACCCACACGTACCAGTCGGTGACGAGCGAGAGCATCGGGCCGTCGCACTCGGGATGGGTGTAGGCGCACAGCAGCGCGTAGTCGTGCGCCTCCAGGTCGGCCGGGCCCCACACGCCCGAGCCGTCCAGCATCCCCCGCTCCGCGGCCCACGCGCGGCTGTGCGTCCGGGCCTCCTCCAGATGCGGGTTGAGGCGGGCGGGATGCGGGAGGTAGAACTCGGGCAGCTCGAAGGGCTGCCCCGCAGCGCTCTCCTGCCGGTCGCTCTCCTGCCGAGCGGTCATGACGAGGCCCCCTCAGTCGTCGAATCGGGAGATCTCTACGTTCTCCAGCACCCCGACGGCGTCGGGCACCAGGATGGCCGCGGAGTAGTACGCGGTGACCAGGTAGGAGATGATCGCCTGCTCGTTGATGTTCATGAAACGGACGGACAGGCCCGGCTGGTACTCGTCGGGCAGCGCCACCGGGTGCAGTCCGATCACCCCCTCGTTGTCCTCGCCGGTGCGCAGGACGAGGATCGAGCTGGTCCGCTCCGGCGTCACCGGAATCTTGTTGCAGGGCAGCAGCGGCACCCCCCGCCAGGACGGGACCCGGTGGCCCTGGAAGTCCACGCTGTCCGGGTACAGGCCGCGCCGGCTGCACTCGCGGCCGAAGGCGGCGATGGTGCGCGGGTGGGCGAGGAAGTACTGCGACCCGCGGCGGCGGCTGAGGAGTTCGTCCATGTCGTCGGGGGTGGGCGGACCGGTACGGGCGTAGACCCGCTGTTCGTAGTCGGCGTTGTGCAGCAGTCCGAATTCCGGGTTGTTGACGAGCTCGCTCTCCTGACGCTCCCTCAATGCCTCCACGGTGAGCCGGAGTTGCTGCTCGGACTGGTTCATCGGCTTGTTGTAGAGATCGGCGACCCGGGAGTGCACGCGCAGCACGGTCTGCGCGACGCTGAGCTCGTACTCGCGCGGGTCCAGGTCGTAGTCCACGTACGTGCCGGGCAGCATCACCTCGCCGGTGTGCCCGGCGGACAGGTCCACGGCGTCGCTGCCCCGGCGGCCGACGCGCTCGGCCTCCAGATAGGCCTCGGCGTGCCGGCGCAGCGCGGCGGAACTGTTCAGCGCCGCGTCCCAGTCGCCCCGGTTGAAGGTCATCGTCACCACGTCCGTCTGCGCCCGGGCGGTGAACTCCCAGCGGGCGTCGGGCAGCGGGTGGTGGCCGAAGTGGTCGCCGTCGCTCAGCACGTCCAGGCTCGCCTCGTCCCCGTAGGCGCCGGTGCCGAGCCGTTCGATCCGCCCGTGGGCGATGAGGAAGATCTTGTCGACGGGCTCGCCGCGGCGGACGATGACGTCGCCCTTGCGGAACTCCTCCTTCACGAACCGGTCGGCGATGGCCTTGACCACCTCGTCGTCGGGGAAGTTCCGGAGCATGCCGAGCTCGCGGAGCATCGGCGGGATGACGCGGAGTTCGGTCCCGGTCTTCACGAAGGTGATGCGTCCGTCGCCGACGGTGTAGCTCACCGTGCGGTTGACCCGGTAGGTGCCGCCGCCGGTCTGCACCCACGGCAGGATCTTCAGCAGCCAGCGCGAGCTGATCCCCTGCATCTGCGGCGCGGACTTGGTCGTGGTGGCCAGATTCCGGGCGGCCTCGGTGCTCAGGCTCTGCCGGGTGGCGGCGGTCAGGTGGTCGGCGCTCACTTCGGTGCTGGGGTCGACGGACATGGCGGGCCTTCCTCTCGGTCGGTCTTCCTGGGAGTGGCGCGGGTGCCGTGCGCGACGGTGGTGTGTTCTGCCGGTCGGTGCTCCCTCCGGGGCCGGGCGGGGGGTGGTGTGCGGGAGTGACCGGAAGGGGCGGTCCCGCTCCGCGCGATCTGCTGTGCTCCCGTACGCCAGGGCCACGCGGTGTGACCGAGTGCCACCGGGTGCACACGTCTAGTTAGGGGCAGGACGGCCTCACCCGGTACATCCGTCCCGGCCCCGCCGTGTTGAATGTCCGACCGCGTTGAATGGATGGACACGTGTACGAGCTGGGCGGTTCTGATGGCCAAGCGTGAACCCAACGGACGACTCCGCACCCTCCTCACCGACGCGCGCTGGAGCGGGCAGGACTTCGCACGCGCCGTCAACGGCGTCGCCGCCGAGGCCGGCCTCACCCTGCGTTACGACCGCACCTCCATATCCCACTGGCTGGCAGGAACCCGGCCCCCCGCGCACGTCGTCGCCCTCGCCGCCGAGGCACTGAGCCGGCGTACCGGACGTCGCGTCAGCCCCGCCGACACCGGTCTCGCGCGGCCGGCCGGCGCCGCCCGCATGCGCGAGCGCACCGGAACCGGCCCGCACGGCACGGAGGTCCTCGCACCGGACCTCTCGGCGGTGGTGGCCGGCGTCCGTGCGGGCGCCGCGGGGGCCGCCGGCCCCGGCACCGAGGCGGCGGCCCTGCTGGGGGAGATCCCGGTCTACTCCTCCGCCTGGCGGCCCCCCGGCTGGCCGCCGCCGGAAGGAGCCGGGGCGCCCGACCGGCCGACCGGGCGGATCGGGCAGCACCACGTGGAGGCCGCCGAGGCCGTGCTGCCGGTCTTCCGCAACGCCGACATGATGTTCGGCAGCGGCCTGGCAAGGCCCGCCCTGACCCGCTACCTCGCCACCACCGTGGCGCCCTGGCTGCGCGCCGGCGCCGCACCCGCGGTGCGGCACCGGCTGCTGGGCTGCGCCGCGCGGCTCGCCTACACCGCCGGCTTCCTGTGCTTCGACGGCAACCAGCAGGGCACGGCCCAGGCGTACTACCGGGCGGGGCTGCGGCTCGGCCAGGAGGCGGGGGACCCGCAGTGCTGGGCGCCCGTACTGCGGGCCATGAGCGTCCAGGCCCACCACCTGGGCCACCGCAAACAGGCGTGGGAGCTGGCGGAGGCGGCCGCCCGGGAAGCGGGAAGGCTGCCCACCCTGCAGGCCGCGTTCGTCACCGGGCAGCTGGCGGTCGCCGAGGCCGGCTGCGGCGACCGGCGGGCGGCGGTGGCCCGGCTGGGCGAGGCGGAACGGCTGCTGGAGCGCTCGGCGGGGCAGCGGGCGGCCATCGGCGACTACCATCACGCAGCGCTCGCCCACCAGCAGGCCGAGGCGCTGGCGGCCCTCGGGGACGCGCGCGGGGCGATCGCCGCGCTCGGCACCTCACTGCGGCACCGGCCTCCCGGCGAGCGCCGCGCGCGGGCCGTCACCCTGGCGCGGCTCGCCGAACTCCACCTGAACCAGGGCCATCTGGAACGGGCCTGTGCCACCTGGCACGAGATGCTGGACGTGGTGCCCCACCTGGACTCGGCGCGGGTGCACGACGCCGTGGGCCGGCTGCGCGGACGCCTCCGGACCGTCGGGGGCAACCGCACGGCGCGGGCGCTGCTGGTCCGGGTCCGCGGGCTCGGCTGAGGCCCCTCCCGCGTCCTGTGGCGGACCGGATCAGTAGGGTCGACCGCACCGAGTGAGGGGGGAGGGCCCGTGGGGACCTACCGGCAGACCGTGGTGGACCTGGACGCCTCGGCGGAGGAGGCGGCCGCGGGGGGCGAGCGCGGCAGGGGGTGGCTGGAGTCGGAGGGGTTCGTCCGCCCGGTGCCGTGGCGGGGCGAGGTGGTGTACCTGGCCGGTCCACGCTGGCGGGAGGCCGTCGACCTGGTCTCCTGGGACTGGCGTGCCCGCATCGAGGGGCTGGAGGAGGAGCCCGGTGACGAGGTGCGCGTCGTCGTGGGCCGTACGGTCTTCTACGGCGGCCGGGGAGACACCCCTTCCGCGCTCTGCCCCCATTGCCGGAGTGCCGCCCCCGACTGGCCCGGCGAGGCCCTCGACGCCTGGCACACGACGGGTGCGGCCGATCTCGACTGCCCGGTCTGCGCCCACAGCGCTCCGCTTCCGGAGTGGAACTGGACCGACGACTACTTCGCCTTCGGCCACATCGGCTTCGAGTTCGACGACTGGCCGCCCCTGCACCCGCGCTTCACCGAGGCCTTCGGACGGGAACTGGGCCACCGGATCCGGGTGGTCTCGGGAAAGATCTGAGAGAGCGGCCCGCAGCGCTCGGCTCCTACGCGGTGCCGTGGTAGCGGGGGCTCGTGGCGTGCCACTCCTTCGCCCCGCCCATCCAGTTCCAGATCCCCTCCAGGAAGCGGCCCAGCGCCGGCGAGCCGAGGGCGGCCAGGGCGGCCGACTCCGCCTCGACGGTGTGCATGATCTCGTCGTGGACCTCGGCCGTCAGGTTCACGGCCTCCTGGAGCGAGCACTGCTCCTCGGCCGCGATCAGGCGGGGGAGGCCGGTGTCGCCGGGTTCCTCCCGCGCCATCGAGTACAGGTCGTTGAGCAGGCAGCTGGCGACCCCCGCGTACATGTACGTGCGCCGCACCCGGGCGTCCGCGAACTCGTGCGCGGGGACCTCGTAGCCGCCGACCGGATCGGTGAGGCCCATGCAGGGGAAGAAGCCGTTCTCGTACCGGTGCAGCAGGTACTCCCAGACCGGCGGCCGGCGGGCGGACATCCGCCACTCGGCCTCGTGGTTGTACCCGACGAACATCACCGCCAGCTGGTAGCGCAGGCGGGTCACCTGGGTGGGGGAGGCGAAATCGGCGAGGTGCTCCAGCGCGGAGCGGAAGGCGCGCAGCACGGGTTCGGCTTCCACCTGCTCCTCGAACCGCCGCTCGTAGCGGGGCGGCAGCCGCACCGGGTCGACCACGGCGTGCGCGAACGCCAGGCGCAGGCCGATCAGCCGCGGGTCGGCGTCCTCCCCGGCGTCGGCCCAGTGGTCGTCGACGGCCCATTCGGAGAGCCCGCACCGGGCAGCCGCCAGCAGCCGGTCGGCGTCGTCGCAGTCGGGGTGCGCGAGCATCATCAGCCGGCCGAAGTGGCACGAGCGCAGCATGTCCAGGCGACCGGCGTAGATCCCGATGCCGGCGGCCCACCGGACGAGTTCCTCGTTCACCGTGTCGGCCAGCGCCGGGTCGTCCCGTACGGCGTCGGGGCAGTACAGCGGGGGGATGACGATCGCCGCGCCGGTACGCGTACCCGCACGGCTGTCCGTACCGGCGTGGTCCGGACCGGCGCGCCCGGGATCGGCGCGCGGGGGAGCGGCCCCCAGGCCGCTCCGGCCGCCGAGCAGCCGGCCCAGGACCTCCGCCGGACCCGCGGCCGCGGCGCCGGGGCGGCCCGGGGCGCGGGCGGGGACGCGGTGCACGGCACCTGCTGTCACGGCTCCTCCTGGCATGGCTCCTGGCATGACTCCTCCTGCGGGTCGGCACACCCACCCATGGAGCGGTGGCGGACCCCGGCCCGGTAGGTCCGGCGCCCCGTCCGTCCGTTGAAGATCCGGCGGCGTTGAAAGCCTGCACGGGTGTACGCACGCCCCGGAGTTCGCACATGCGTGCATGCCTTCAACCGC
The DNA here is from genome assembly GCF_033794505.1 of Streptomyces sp. MB09-01. Classification (NCBI taxonomy): domain Bacteria; kingdom Bacillati; phylum Actinomycetota; class Actinomycetes; order Kitasatosporales; family Streptomycetaceae; genus Streptomyces; species Streptomyces sp. MB09-01. The sequence continues at coordinate 30,404 of NZ_JARAYQ010000032.1, forward strand.
CGGGGATTTTCAACAGCCCCCGGGCCGGAGCGGGCTACCGCGCCCGGCGCCCCGCGCCCCACGGTGAGCGTGCAGCACGCTCCGCGTGGACCGACGCAGGGAGGAACCCCGCATGACCGCAGAGGCGCAGCCACTCCTGGACCCCGCAGACGACCGGCAGCTGAGCCTGAGCACCGCCGCGGCCCGCAATCTCGCGACGACGACCAAGTCCGTACCCCAGATGCAGGGCATCAGCTCGCGCTGGCTGCTGCGCATGCTGCCCTGGGTGGACCTGGGCGCCGGCACCTACCGGGTCAACCGCCGGCTGACCCATGCCGTCGGGCGCGGCCGGGTCTCCTTCGTCCAGGCCGGTGCGGACGACGTGCGCATCCTCGCCCCCACCCTCACCGAACTGCCCGTCCTCAAGGGCTACGCCGAAGCCGCCGTCCTGGAGGAGCTGGCCCTGCGCTTCGTCAAGCGCGACCTGCGCGCCGGGGACGTCCTCGTCGAGGCGGGCGCCCCCGTCGCCGAGGTGTTCATCATCGCCCACGGCCGCGTCGAGAAGCGGGCGTCGGGCAAGTACGGCGGCAGCGAACTGCTCGGCGTGGTCGCCGACGGGGACCAGCTCGGCGACGACGCCCTCGGCCAGGCCGAACCGCGCTGGGGGTACACCGTCCGGGCCGCCACCGCGGGCACCGTCATGGTGCTGCGGTGGAGCGCCTTCCAAGAGGTGCTGGCCCGCTCGGAGAGCCTGCGGACCCACCTGGAGCAGTACGTCGAGAACGGCCGGCGGCCCGTCAACCGGCGGGGCGAGGCCGACATCGAACTCGCCTCCGGCCACGCGGGCGAGGCCCGGCTGCCCGCCACCTTCGCCGACTACGAACTGAGCCCGCGCGAGTACGAGCTGAGCCTCGCCCAGACCGTCCTGCAGATCCACACCCGGGTCGCCGACCTCTACAACGACCCGATGAACCAGTTCGAGCAGCAGTTGCGGCTGACCGTCGAGGCGATGCGCGAGCGCGAGGAGTCCGAACTGCTCAACAACCGGGAGTTCGGCCTCCTGCACAACGCCGACTACGGGCAGCGCATCAGCACCTGGTCCGGCCCGCCCACCCCCGACGACATGGACGACCTGCTCAGCATGCGCCGGGGAACCGCCTTCTTCCTCGCGCACCCCAAGGCCGTCGCCGCCTTCCTCCGCGAGTGCAACAAGCGCGGCCTGACCCTCGACACCGTGGACGTGCACGGCAAGCAGATCCCCGCCTGGCGCGGTGTCCCGCTGCTGCCCTGCGGCAAGATCCCGGTCGTGGGCGGGCACACCAGCTCGATCCTGGCCCTGCGCACCGGGGAGGACAACGGAGGGGTCATCGGCCTGCGCCCGGCCGCGATCCCCGAGCAGATCGAACCGGGGCTCAACGTCCGCTGCATGGGCATCGACCAGAAGTCGGTCATGTCCTACCTGGTCAGCTCCTACTACTCGGTGGCGATCCTGGTACCCGACGCCATCGGGATCCTGGAGAACGCCGACATCGCCGCCGCCCGCTCCGACTGAACCCGTCCCGCCGACCGCCGACCGCCGACCGTGGCGCGTGCGTTGGCGCGGCGGCGTAGTTCCGGTGGTGCGGGTGACGTACGTGCCCGGGCCCGGGCATCTGGGAACGGTTGTCCGCACGCCGGTAATGGGCTCTACTGCTGTGCAGCCCCCGCTCGGGGCATATGCGCGGGAGGGACCAGGATGACAGCGGACCGTCGAACGGAGCACGGGACGGGGAACGGGAGGGGCCGCGGGAGGCGGCGCCCGACGCGAGCGTCCGGCGCGGCCGGCGTGCCCGGCGTGCCCGGCGTGCCCCGGCCCGTGTCGCACCGCCGTCGGCCGGCCTTCCGGGGCCGAAGACCGCTGCTCGCCCTGCTGCTGTCCGCCTTCCTCCTGGTCGGTGTCTGCGCGGCCACCGGCATCGCCTGGGACCCCTACGACGGGGCCTCCGTGCGCAGCGGTTCGGCCCCGGCCGCCGACCTTTCGCAGGCCACCGGCCCCGACGGCGGCGCCACGGCCGGCGCCACCGGCCCGGCCACCCCGCCACCGGCCGGGACCCCGGCCCCCACCAAGGGCGCGGCCGCCAAGGGCAACCCCGAGGACGCCGTGGACACCGGGGCCGAGCGCCCCTCCGGCGCCCTGCCCTTCGACATGCCGCAGCCGGCCGCCCTGCGTTCCGGCGAAGCGGGCAAGAAGCTGGTGTTCGCCCACTACTTCACCCCGTACCCGCTCTCCCTCGACAACGCGAGCGCGGCGAACGACTACTACACCCGCAACTACCTCGACCCGGACGGCGAGAGCGGGAAGCACGGCAGGTACGGCGGCCTGCTGCGCGACCGGCCGCTGCCCGTGGCGCCGAAGAGCGGCGACTGGGAATACGCCAACCTCCAGCAGGAGGTGCGCACGGCCCGCGCGGCGGGCATCGACGGCTTCACCCTCGACCTGCTCTCCCTCTCCGGCAAGAACTGGGACCGCTCCAACCTCCTGATGGCCGCGTCCCGTTCGGTGGACCCGGCGTTCAAGATCATGCTCATGCCGGACATGACCTCGCTGAAGACCGACGACCCACGCGAGCTCGCGAAGGCGATCGCCACGCTCGCCGACGCCCCCGCCGCGCACCGGCTGCCCGACGGCCGCCTCGTCGTCTCGCCGTTCAAGGCGGAGGCGAAGGGCGTGGCCTGGTGGACCGAGGTGCTCGGCGCCCTCAAGTCCGAACACGGCATCCGCACCGCCTTCGTGCCGCTCTTCCTCGACTTCGGCGCCCACAGCGGGGAGTTCGCCCCGATCAGCCACGGGTTCTCCGAGTGGGGCAGCCGCAGCTACGTCGGCCAGGAGAGCTCCACGCGCGACGTCCAGCGGGCCCACGGCATGGGCAAGATCTGGATGCAGCCCGTGTCGGTCCAGGACGCCCGCCCCAACCAGGGCATCTACGACGAGGCGGGCAACACCGCGACTTTGCGCTCCACCTGGACGCACGCCATCGAGGACGGTGCCGACTGGGTGCAGCTCACCACCTGGAACGACTACTCGGAGGGCAGCCAGTTCGCACCCTCCCTGCACAACGGGCACGCCTACCTGGATCTGAGCTCGTACTACCTCACCCGGTTCAAGACGGGCAGCTGGCCGAAGATCGTCCGGGACACCCTGTACCTCACCGCGCGCACCCAGTTCGCGAGCGCCGACCCGACGGGCGACCAGTCGCTGGTGATGTCGCTGCGAAAGGGGAGCGCGCCGCCCCGGGACACGGTGGAGGTGCTCAGCTTCCTCTCCGCGCCCGCCGTCGTCCGTACGACCGTCGGATCCGCCAAGGGCAGCCACGAGGCCCCGGCGGGGATCCACTCGCAGCTGCTGCCGCTGAAGACGGGCACCAGCTCGGCGCAGATCGTCCGGGACGGCAAGGCGGCGGCGAAGGTCGACCTGCCGTACCGGGTGGACCACGCGGTGGAGGTACAGGACCTCCAGTACTACGCGGCAACGAGCGGCCGCGAACCGTAGCCGGGCCCGGGGCCCCGGCCCCGAACCCCCGGACTTCGTCCGGAGGAACCCCCAGCGCCTCAAACGCCGGCGGGGCTGACACACAGCCCCGCCGGCGTTTGAGGCGCGGGGTCCGGGGCGGAGCCCCAGCTGCCTGCGCGGCAGCGCCCGTCGGTGGCGGTCTTCCGGCTTCGGCGGGCGCCGGGAGATGATCCGGGCGACAGCCGCGCCGCACACCCGGAGGTCGCATGCCCGAGCCGACACGCCCCGCCGATGCCGATGCCCCCGATGATTTCCCTGCCGAGCCGCCCGCCGAGCCGCCCGCAGGGCACGCCGCCGAGCCGCCCGCCGAGCTGCCCGCAGGGCACCCCGCAGGGTTCCCCGGGGGGCCCGAGCTGTTCCGCCTGGACCCCCGCGTCGCCCACCTGAACCACGGCTCCTTCGGAGCCGTCCCCGTCCCCGTCCAGGAGGCCCAGGCCGCGCTCCGCGCGGAGGCGCACGCCGATCCCGACGCCTTCTTCATCGCCGTCCCGGACCGCCTCGCCGCGGCCCGCGCGCGGATCGCCGCGCACCTCGGCGCCGACCCCGACGGGCTCGCGTTCATCTCCAACGCCACCGAGGGCGCCAACCTCGCCCTCGACGCCGTCCCGCTCGCGGACGGCGACGAGATCCTGGTGACCGACCACGGCTACGGCACCGTCGTCGCGGCCGCCGCCCGCCGCGCCCCGGTCACCACCGTCGCCCTGGATCCCCACCTGCCCGACGAGGACGCCGTACGCGAGACCGTGCTGGCCGCGCTGACGCCCCGTACCCGGGTGGCTGTGCTCGACCACGTCAGCTCGCCCACCGCCCGGATCATCGCCTCGCCCCGGCTCCTCGCCGACCTGCGGGAACGCGGCGTCATCAGCGTCGTCGACGGCGCCCACGCCCCGGGCATGCTCGCCGACCCCCTCGCCGGCGGCGCCGACTTCTGGTTCGGCAACCTCCACAAGTGGGGCTACGCCCCCTCCGGCAGCGCGATCCTCGCCGTCGCCCCGCAGCACCGCCACCGGATCCGCGCGCTCGTACCGTCCTGGGAGGACCGGCACGGCTTCCCGCGGTCCGTCGAGAACCGCGCCACCGCCGACTACACCGGCTGGCTCGCCGCCCCCGACGGACTGGACCTCATCGAACGCCTCGACGCGGCCAAGGTCCGGGCCCACAACAGCGCCCTCGCCGCCCACGGCGCGGCACTGCTCGCCGGGATCCCCGGGCTCACGCCCCTCCCGCACACCGACGGCCTCGCCATGCGCGCCCTGCGGCTGCCGCCCGGAGTCGCCGGGACCCCGGACGGCGCCCGCGCCCTGCGCGAGGAGCTCGCGGCGCGGCTGCGCGTCCGGGTGCTGGTCTGGCCCTGGCCGGGCGGCGGCGGCATCCGCGTGTGCGGGCAGATCTACAACCGGCCCCGGGAGTACGCCCGGCTCGCCGCCGCCCTGCCCGAGTACCTCGCCCGGGCCGTCAGCCGCGCCTGAGCAGGTACGTGTCCATGATCCAGCCCTTGCGGGCGCGGGCCTCGGTGCGCAGCTCCTCGATCCGCCCCGCGACCTCCGCCAGCTTCCCCGAGACCAGGATCTCGTCCGGTGTGCCCACGTAGGCCCCCCAGTAGATGTAGAGGTCCTGGTCCAGGTGGGCGGTGAAGGCGTGCCGCGCGTCGAGCATCACGACCACGTCGTCCACGTCGTCCGGCCAGCCCTCGGCGAGCCGGCGCCCCGTGGTGATCTGGACGGGGCGCCCGACCCGGTTCAGATTGGTCCGGTGCCGCGCCAGCAGCGCGGAGATGCTGCTGATGCCCGGCACGACCTCGTGCTCGAAGGCCACCCGGCCGGCCTCCAGCACCTCGTCGAGGATCGCGAGCGTGGAGTCGTACAGGGAGGGGTCGCCCCACACCAGGAACGCCCCGGTCTCGCCGTCGGCGAGGTCCTCCGCGATGAACCGCTCGAAGAGCTCGGCCCGCGCGCTGCGCCAGCCGTCCACCGTCGGCGCGTAGTCGGCGGGGGTCCGGTCCCGGTCCGGGTCGCGGCCCTCCACCAGCCGGTGGCCGGGCCGGGCGTGCGCGTCGAGCATCGCGCGCCGCAGCCCGGTCAGATCCGCCTTCTCCTCGCCCTTCTCCAGGATGAGGAATGCGTCCGCCGCGCCGATCGCCCTGACCGCCTGGAGGGTCAGATGGTCCGGGTCGCCCGCGCCTATGCCGATCACTGAGAACTTCTTCACCCGGCTATTCTGCCCGTCATGCGCGTCGCCCTGTTCATCACCTGCGTCAACGACGCGCTGTACCCGCGGACCGGCATCGCCGTCGTGCGCCTGCTGGAGCGGCTCGGCGTCGAGGTGGACTTCCCGGCGGCCCAGAGCTGCTGCGGGCAGCCGCAGTACAACACCGGCTACCGGCACGAGACGGAACCACTCGTCCGGCGTACCGCGGAGGCCTTCGCCGGCTACGCGTACGTGGTCACCCCCTCCGGGTCCTGCGCCGCGATGATCCGCGAGCACTACCCGCGCATCGGCCGGAAGGCGGCCGCCGAGGGACGCGGCACCGCGCTGGCGGAGGCGGCGCGCTCCCTGGCGCCGCGCGTGTACGAGCTGACCGAGTTCCTCGTCGACGTGCTCGGGGTGACCGACGTGGGCGCGTACTTCCCGCACCGCGTCACCTACCACCCGTCCTGTCATGGTTTGCGCGGCCTCGGGCTCGGGGACCGGCCGCGGCGGCTGCTGGCCGCCGTCAAGGGCCTGGAGCTGGTCGAGCTGCCGGGCGCCGAGGAGTGCTGCGGATTCGGCGGCACCTTCGCCGTCAAGAACCCGGACGTGTCCACCGCGATGGGCACCGACAAGATCACGGCTGCCGCGGCCACCGGCGCGCAGGTGCTGTGCGGGGCGGACAACTCCTGCCTGGCCCACCTCGACGGCCTGCTCCGCCGCGCGGACGCCCCGCTGCGGGCCGTGCACCTCGCGGAGATCCTGGCCGCCACCGAGGAGGAACCGCTGTCGTGACCGGCGTCCACCTGGGCATGCCCGCCTTCCCCGCCTTTCCCGGGGCGGCCCGTGAGGCCGTACGGGACGGGGTGCTGCGCGCCAACCTCCGGCACGCCACGCACACCATCCGCGACAAGCGGGCGCGGGCCGTCGCCGAACTGGCGGACTGGGACCGGCTGCGCGCCGCGGGCAAGGCCGTCAAGGACCACACGCTGCGCCATCTCGACCACTACCTGCTGCAGTTGGAGGAGGCAGTGACGGCCGCCGGCGGCACCGTCCACTGGGCCGCAGACGCGGACGAGGCCAACCGGATCGTCACCGACCTCGTCCGGGCCACCGGCGAGCGGGAGGTCGTCAAGGTCAAGTCGATGGCCACCCAGGAGATCGGGCTCAACGAGGCCTTGGAGGCCGCCGGGATCGCCGCGTACGAGACCGACCTCGCCGAGCTCATCGTGCAGCTCGGCCATGACCGTCCCTCCCACATCCTGGTCCCGGCCATCCACCGCAACCGGGCCGAGATCCGGGACATCTTCCGCACTGAGATGGGGAATTGGGGCCGTCCGGCGCCCGAACCGCTCGGCGACGACCCGCGGGAACTCGCCGAGGCCGCACGCCTGCACCTGCGCGAGAAGTTCCTGCGCGCCAAGGTCGCCGTGTCCGGCGCCAACTTCATGGTCGCCGAGACGGGCACCATGGTCGTCTTCGAGTCCGAGGGCAACGGGCGCATGTGCCTCACCCTGCCCGAGACCCTGATCTCGGTCGTGGGCGTCGAGAAGGTCGTCCCGACCTTCCGCGACCTGGAGATCTTCCTCCAGACCCTGCCGCGCTCCTCGACGGCCGAGCGGATGAACCCGTACACGACGATGTGGACCGGACTGGGCCCTTCGAGAGGGGCGGACGGCGACGGGCCCTCCGCCTTCCACCTCGTCCTCCTCGACAACGGCCGCACCGACACCCTCGCCGACGAGACCGGCCGGCAGGCCCTGCGCTGCATCCGCTGCTCCGCCTGCCTCAACGTCTGCCCGGTCTACGAGCGCGCCGGCGGGCACGCCTACGGCTCCGTCTACCCGGGCCCCATCGGAGCCATCCTCAGCCCCCAACTCCGGGGCACCGCCAGCGAGATCGACGCCTCCCTGCCCTACGCCTCCACCCTGTGCGGGGCCTGCTACGAGGTCTGCCCGGTCGCCATCGACATCCCCGAGGTCCTCGTCCACCTGCGCGAACGGGTGGCCCAGGGCGGCCCGGTGACGCGGGACGGCGTGCGCGTACGGATCCGCCCCGCCCACGGCCACACCGCCGAACGGGCCGCCATGCGCGCCGCCCGGCTGCTCCTGGACCGTCCGGGGGCCCTGCGCGCGGGGGAGCGGCTGCTGGCCCGGGCCCGCCGGCTCGCGCCGCGCCGGCTGCCCGGCCCCGGCCGGGCCTGGACCGACACCCGCGAGCTGCCCGCCGTACCCCCCGAATCCTTCCGCGACTGGTGGACCCGAGAACGGGGGAACCCGCAGTGACCAGCAAGGACCGCATCCTGTCCCGCATCCGCCGGGCGCTGCCGCAGCCCGGACCCGGGCCGGGTCCGGAGGCGGCACCCGTCGCGGACATCCCCCGCGACTACCTCCTCGTGCACGGCGACCGCACCCCCGCCGAGAGCGCCGACCTGCTGGCCGCCCACCTGTCCGAGTACCGCGCGAAGGTCCACCGCACCGACGGGGCCGGCCTCCCGGAGCTCCTCGCCCGGCTCCTCGCCGCGCGCGGCGCCCGGACGGTCCTCGTCCCGCCCGCCCTGCCCGCGCACTGGCTCGCGGCCGCCGACGCGGCCCTCGTCCAGGACCGCGCCGAGTCCACCCCACACGAACTGGACGCCGTCGACAGCGTGGTCACCGGCTGCGCCCTGGCCGTCGCCGAGACCGGCACGATCGTCCTGGACGGCGGCCCGGACCAGGGCAGGCGCCGCATCACCCTGATCCCCGACCACCACGTCTGCGTGGTCCGCCTCCCCGACCAGCTGGTCGACTCCGTACCGCAGGCCCTCGCGCGCCTCGACCCCACCCGCCCGCTGACCTGGATCTCCGGCCCCTCGGCGACCAGCGACATCGAACTGGACCGGGTGGAGGGCGTCCACGGCCCCCGCACCCTGGAGGTCGTCCTCCTCGACGCACAATAGGGTCATGCCCTCCCACATCGCCCTCACCGCCCTGGTCGTCAACGACTACGACGAGGCCATCGACTTCTACACCCGCGCGCTCGGCTTCGACCTCGCCGAGGACACCGTGCGCCCGGACGGCTCCCGCTGGGTCGTGGTCCGCCCGCCCGGCGCCACCGGGACCGCCCTGCTGCTGGCCCGCGCCAAGGACGACGCCCAGCGCTCCCGGGTCGGCGACCAGACCGGCGGCCGCGTCGGCTTCTTCCTCCACACCGACGACTTCACGCGCGACCACACCCGGATGACCGCGGAGGGCGTCCGCTTCCTGGAGGAGCCGCGCCACGAGGCGTACGGCTCCGTCGCCGTCTTCGAGGACCTGTACGGGAACCGCTGGGACCTACTCCAGCCCGCCGCCGGCTAGCCGCGGAGCCTCCCGTACGGGATCGACCGCCGGGCCGCCGGCCTCCACCCGGCCGGCCAGCTCCCGGGCCCACCGCACCAGCCCCGGCACGTCGATCCCGTACGGCCCTCCGTCCACCCCCTCGATCCCGGCCGCCCCGCGCCGCAGCAGCCGCGCCCCGCCGACCGCGTTGCCGCGCGCGGCGTGCGTCAGCCCGACCGCGAGCTGCGCCAGTCCCCGCCAGAGCGGGGCGGCGCCCTCGGGCCCCGACTTCCAGGCGTCCTCGAACACCTCGTGCGCGTGGAACGGCATCCCGGCGTCCAGCAGCCGCTGCGCCTCCCGCACGGTCTCCGCGGGCGAGCGCACCACCCCCTCGGGCTGCCGCTCGACCCCGGCCGCCCCGTAGGGCAGCGGCCGCCCGAGCCCATCCCTGGGCCGCGCACTCCGCGCCCGCCCCCCACCATCTCGATCCCGTGCGTTCACCGTCCCATCCTCCCCCCTCGCCGATCACCGGTGCATGGACACCCCTCGGCGTGCGGTAATGTTCTGCATGTGCCGCCGAGCACGGGGAAACCCGCAGGTCGAGGGCACATCGGGACGTGGCGCAGCTTGGTAGCGCACTTGACTGGGGGTCAAGGGGTCGCAGGTTCAAATCCTGTCGTCCCGACTCGAAAGAGTCGCAGTTCAAGGGGCCGTTCTGGAGCAATCCAGAACGGCCCCTTGATCGTTTTTGGGGACTCGTGGGGGACCAGCGCGGTCAGTGCGCGTCAGACGGCGGCATCGGCCGTGACGGGCAGCGAACGAGGTGCACGGAACGCCACCGACGTTCGAGGGATCGCCGGCCCCCGCTCCCGGCTTGCGTGCGGTTGACCGATCCATGCAATCGCGACACGACCATGCACGCCGGCGCCCATGCTCGGTGGGTGCCGCACCCGCGAGGGCGGCGCCCACGAAGAGGGCTTCCGTACCGCGCTGACGGACCTCGTCAACGACTACGCGCGCCGGGAGGGGTACCTCTCTGCGGACGACGGGGACATCACGGCCGCAGCCGTCCACGAGGGGCTGACCGCGGTCGTTTCCGTAAGACTCGCCCATCCCGTCTTCGAGGGCTCCACCCGGACCAGGCTCCGCAACCCCGAAGCGGACGCCTACGTCCGAGGTCGTCCGCGAACACCTCACGGACTGGCTGGACCACAACCGGAAGGAAGCCGCGTCCATCGTCCGCCACATCCTCGGTGCCTCAGCATCACGGTGATCTGCATCGGGGAAGAGCTCGCATTGCCGTGACCTGCCGGCCTGACCGCGTGGTCGCGGATACCGGGGGGATGTTCCCGAACGAGCCCTGGAGAACGCCAAATCGCGCGGACGGCGGAGTGCGCGGCCCCGGATGCCGATAGCCTCTCCTCCTGTCACCGTAGGGGACCGGCGAGTGAGTGGGAGAGGCGTGGCGAGCGATCTGGCGGCGTTCCGCCGTATGGAACGTCAGTTACGGGGAGAGGCCGCCCAGGCCGACTATCTGATCGACCTCTCGAACGTGGTCCGCGACAGGGAGCTCGGCGGCAGCGCTCCGCGCTCGCTCGAACGACTGCAACTGGTCCTCGCGGCGCTGCGGGAGTGGACCGGGGACCAGGAAGTGACCGTCCACGCGATCGCCGACGACAATCTGCTGGGCCCTCGGTCCGCGCCCGACTTCCCCGACCCCGCCGAGCTCGCGCTGCTGCGCGAATGGCTGGACCGCGGCCTGATCGCCGCGATCGCCAAGGCGGACCCGGACCTGCTCGACCATGCGAAGGTGCTCGGCACCCAGGTCATCAGCCGCGACTACTTCCGTGGGCACCGGGGAGAGCACCCGTGGATCCAGGGCGACCGCGAGCACTTCCTCGAGCCGCAGCGCCGTGCCGACGGCTCGGTCCGGCTGCTCCTGCGGGACATGCGCGTGTTCGCGGACCGGGTGATCTCCCAGGAGGGTGAGCGCGACGACCTCAAGGCGCGGAACCTGCTGGACTTCCGGGGCCGCCCGCGCTCGGAGGTGCTCGAACGCTCCTGGCGCTGCCCGCGAACGCCCTGCAACCCCAGCCCGGCGATCCGGGCCGGCAAGGTGGTCTGCCGGTTCCACCGGGTGCTGCTGACCGACCTCGGACCACGCCGCCCCCGGCTACAGCTCAAGATCATGGTCGACGGCGTCTGCCAGGCCTGGGAGAACCTCACCGAGGACGACAGCCGGGAGTTCGTCCTCGGGCGCGGTCACCTCGCCTCGATCGAGGAGCGCCACCTCTCGGACGGCCGCCGGGCCAGGATCAGTCGGCACCATCTGGTGATCGTCTCGCGTCGGGGCACCCTCAGGGTCCTGGACGCCAGCACCGCGCGCAGCCGGATCCGCACCCTGCGGCCCGGGCGTGAGCCCACGCCGTGGCAGCCCCTTCCGCATCTCGACGGGCGCTCCGAGGGCGTGCCGAAGGAGCGGCTGTTCCGGGGATTCGGCCCCGACGACGAGATCGAGCTCGTCCCCGGGGTCGTCCTCCGGCGCAGTGGCCAGCGGTGGCCCGGGGAACGCGGCGATGGCGTACGGGCGAAGCCGCCCAGGCGCGCGCGGGCCGGCGACGAGCTGACCAGCACGGACTGAGCTCGGAACGGGAGCCGGCCGGCGACGCGCGGACGTCGCACCGCCACGGGTGGCGTGGCAGCGGGGCCGGCAGGGCGGTAGGAGTGTTCGAACGGCCTACGGGACCGGCGGGTCGATCCCGTGCGCGCCCGGCGGGGTGCTGTAACGGCCGGTGGATCGTGGGGGAGTCGAGTTGGAGCCATTGCGGGAGGACGATCCCGAGACGATCGGTCCGTACCGGCTGTTCGCCCTGCTGGGCCGCGGCGGCTGGGGGAACGTCTACTTCGCCCGCAGCGAGTTCGGCCGCGGGGTGGCGCTCAAGACGATCAGGCCCGAGCACCTGGCGGGGAACCCGGAGCGCTTCCGCCGCCGGTTCGCCCGCGAGGTCGAAGCGGCCCGCGCGGTCGACAGCACGTACACCGCCCAGGTGGTGGACGCCGACACGCATGCCGCCGAACCCTGGCTCGCCGCCCGCTACATCCGCGGGGTCGACCTGGCGGACGCGCTCGACCACTGCGGGGCCCCGCTGCCCCAGCGGACGTGGCGGGTCCTGGCGACAGGTCTGGCCGCCGCCCTGCGGAGCATCCACGCCGCGGACCTGGTGCACCGTGACCTCAAGCTCGCGAACGTCCTGCTGGCCGGAGACGGACCGTACGTCATCGACTTCGGGATCGCCCGGAACCTCTCCCCGGCCGGCGGCGCCACGCTGACCGGCTCCGGGGCCGCCCCGCGCACTGCCACCTTCTCCTCGCCCGAACAACTCCGGGACGAGCGGGTGGGACCGGCGAGCGACGTCTTCGCCCTCGGCGTGGTGCTGGCGTACGCGGCGCTGAACCGGCACCCCTTCGGGCCCGGCTCCGCGGCCCAGATCCAGGCGAACATCCTGCACGGGCGCCGCCGGCTGGACGGGTTGCCGTCCGGCGTGGACAAGACCGTCCAGTCCTGCCTGGAACCGAGGCCGCAGGACCGGCCGACGCCGGCGGAGCTCGCCCGACTGCTGCCGCCGAGCGTGTCCCCGAAGGAGCAGGAGTGGCTGCCGCCCGGGCTGCGGAGCGCGCTCGCCGGACTGTCGGACCTCGCCGTGGACCTTGCGGAACCGATGCGCCACCGGCGCCCCGAGCAGGGACCGCCGGACCTCCCCGGCCCCGGACGCCCTGTGGCCGGCGCGCCCGATCCGCCGGCCGTCCGGCCGGTCCGCGAGCGCGATTTCCCGTCCGCACCGCCCGGGCTGTCGTTCCACGAGGCGACCACCCAGCCCCCGACCGGCGCCGGGCCGGCCGCGCGGCAGGTCTCCCCACCGGCCGCTCCGAAGGCGGCGCCGGCACCGGTGAATCCGCCGATGGCACCCGCCCGGAAGGGCGCGGCCGGCAAGGCGTACGCGGGTGAGCCCGGCGCCCGGTACCGGGCCGCCGCCGAGGCCGGGAGCTCAGAGGCCATGCGCCAGGTGGCCTCCGCCTGCCGCTCGGTCCGCGACTGGCGGCAGGCGCTGTCCTGGCTCCGGCGAGCGGCCGAGGCCGGCAACCCGACCGGCGCCAGAGAGGCGGCGCAGCTGATCGAGCAGCACTTCCCAGAACAGCGGGACCAGGCCGCACCCCTCTACCGGAGGGCGGCCGAGGGCGGGGACCTCCACTCGGCGATGCGGCTGGGCGGCCTGCTGGAGCAGGAGCCCGGAGGGCTGGTGGAGGCCCTCGCGTGGTACGAGAGGGCCGCGGGGAGGAAGCACGAGAAGGCCCCGGAGGCGGTGGCCCGCGTCCGCGCCGCGCTGGCCCGCGCCGAGGCCTCCAAGGTGTCCAAGGCCTCCAAGGGCTCCAAGGCGTCCGATGCGTCCGATGCGTCCGCTGCGAAGGAGGCGAGGGAGGCGAAGGAGGCCAAGGACGCGGAGGACGCGGAGGCGACGCTGATGCGCGACCATGAGGCAGCCGCCCGCGACGGCCTGGTGCAGTCGATGCTGGAACTGGCAGGGTGGCACCTGCGGGCGAAGCGCCGGCAGGAAGCCCTCACCTGGTACCGGAAAGCCGCCAAGGCCGGCCATGTCCACGCCATGGTGATATCCGCCCAGTTGCTGGCCTCGGATCCCAAGGAGCAGTCCGAGTCCCTCGACTGGTACCGCCGGGCCGCGGCCGCGGGCAACACCGACGCGATGCACTGCGTGGGGCGTGCGCTGAAGCAGCAGGGCAACCTTCCGGACGCGCTGGCCCACTTCCGCGTGGCCGCAGCCAAGGGCCACCGGGCGGCCATGATCGACGCGGCGGAGATCCTGGAGCAGACGGCACGGGCCCCGGAAGCGCTGAAGTGGTACCAGCGCGCCGCCGAGAAGGGGCACCCCAAGGCCACCCTCGAAGCGGAACGCCTCCGTGCGGCGCTGGCCGGCACCAGGCCGGCCGCTTCCACCACGCCGAAGCCCGCGCCGAAGAAGGCTGCGGCCGAGCCCGTGCAGAAGCAGGCTGCAGCCAAGACCGCGCCTGTGAAAGTCGCAGCCGAGGCCGCCTCGAAGAGCGCCGCGGGACGGACGCCCCCGAAGACCGCCGCGCCGAACGAGGGGGCGCAGCCGGACCAGGCCTCGCTGCGGGCCGCCGCGGTGCGGCACGAGCGGGGCGACCGGCCGTGGGAGGCTCTGCAGTGCCTTCTTCGGGCGGAACAACTCGGTGACGGTACCGCCAAGAAGGACATCGCCCGGCTGCACCTCGTACTGCGCGACGCGACCAACCGCGCCGTCGACCGCAAACAGCACCTCAGGCAGGCGCTACAGCGTTACCGCGACCTCGCCGAGGGCGGCGACGTCGAAGCCATGCTCGCCCTGGTGGGGCTGGACACCGCCAACTCGTTCGCATGGCGGCAGCGGGCCGCAGAGGCAGGCAACGTCCGGGCCATGCGGCAGATCGCCCGGGCCCAACTGAAGGCGGGCAGCGCCGAGCACGTCCAGGCGGCCCTGTCCTGGCTGCTGGAAGCCGGCAAGGCCGGCGACACCGCCGCCATGCTGGAGGGCGCTCGGGCCCACGAACAGCGCGGCGCGTACGGGAACGCCGTCGACTGGTACCGCTGGGCCGAGGAGAGCGGTGTGGCGGGCGCGGCCGAGGAGATAGCCCGGTTGACGGCCGAACACCCGGGGTCCGTCCTCTGGCACCGGTGGGCGGAACGCCTGCGCCGGCTGAAGGGATGACCGCGGCTTCGCAGCCGCGGATCGGGGGCCGTTTCGGTGAGTCCGAAACGGCCCCTCGGTCATTTCCGGGAGCAGCACGCGGGGGAGGGGTCAGACGATGCCCTCGGCGATCTCGGCCTGTTCGCGGGCGTTGCCGTACGCCGACGGGGTTCCGTACGAGCGGCGGGCGGCGTACCACCAGGCGCTGGCCAGGACCAGGACCACCGCCAGGGCGATCACCGCGTAGTTCATCGAGTCGATGGTGACCGGCGACTTCTGGGGCAGGCAGAACAGGACGGTGACCACGGCCACCCAGACGACGGCGGTCCAGCCGATCGGCTTGCTCCAGCGGCCCAGGCTCCACGGGCCGGGCTGGAAGCGGTTGCCGGCGCGCAGGCGCAGGTAGATCGGGATGGCGTAGGCCGGGGTGATGCCGATGACGTTGATGGCGGTCACGGCCCCGTAGGCGGTGGCGGAGTAGAGGGAGGGGATCGCCAGGACGCCCGCGACGACGACCGAGAGCCAGACGGCCGGGACCGGGGTCTGGGTACGGCTGCTGACCTTGCGCCACAGGGCGGAGCCGGGGAGGGCGTTGTCGCGGCTGAAGGCGAAGACCATCCGGCTCGCGGCGGCGACCTCGGCGTTGCCGCAGAAGAGCTGCGCGACGATGACGACGAGGAGCAGGGCGGTGGCGCCGCCGGAACCCAGGGCGTCGAGGAAGATCTGGGCGGGCGGGACGCCGGTGGCGCTGCCCTGGACGGCCGCGTAGTCCTGGATGGCGAACGTGAGGCCCGCGAGCAGCGCGAACCCGGCGATCCAGGAGACCCAGATGGCCCGGACGATGCCCTTGGCGGCGGAGACGGAGGCGTTGGACGTCTCCTCCGAGAGGTGCGCGGAGGCGTCGTACCCGGAGAACGTGTACTGGGCGAGCAGCAGGCCGACCGCGGCCACGTAGAACGGGTTGGCCCAGCCGGTGTCGTTGACGAACTCGGTGAAGACGAACGAGGGCGACTGGTGGTGGTCGGGGACGAACGCCAGGGCGCCGACGATCACGGCCACGCCGGCCAGGTGCCACCAGACGCTGACGGAGTTGAGCACGCTGACGAGGCGGACGCCGAAGAGGTTGAGCACGGCGTGCAGCAGCAGGATGCAGAGGAAGATCAGGAAGGTCGACCCCGCGGTGGGCACGAAGCCGAACTGGAGGTTGAGGAAGGCGCCGGTGAACAGGGCGGCGCCGTAGTCGATGCCGGCGATGGCGCCGAGCAGGCCGAGCAGGTTGAGCCAGCCCGTGTACCAGCCCCAGCGGCGTCCGCCGAGCCGGTCGGCCATGTAGTAGAGCGCTCCCGAGGTGGGGTAGGCGCTGGTCACCTCGGCCAGGGCGAGACCCACGCACAGGACGAAGAGGCCGACGCCGACCCAGCCCCACATCATCACGGCCGGACCGCCGGTGCCCAGGCCGAAGCCGTACAGGGTCATGCAGCCGGACAGGACGGATATGACCGAGAAGCTGATGGCGAAGTTGCCGAAGCCGCCCATCCGGCGGGCGAGGACGGGCTGGTAGCCGAGTTCCCTCAGTCGTTCCTCCTCGTCCTGCCGGGGCGGGGCCTTGCGGTCCTGGCGGACGGTCGGCGCGGTTCGGGACATGGGGAGGTACCTCCCCATGTCCCGAACCGCGCCGACCGTCCGCCAGGACCGCAAGGC
>NZ_JARAYQ010000330.1:0-7681 GCF_033794505.1 Streptomyces sp. MB09-01
CACCCCCACCTCCCCCTGCTGGTGCACCTCGGGCAAGCCGTACGCGGAGTGCCACGGGGGATGAGGGCCCTAGCGGGCGGTAGCCACCACGCCCCACCCGCTACAGGAGCCGGTTCGCCCACCGCTCGCGGTGCTTGCGCGCAAACTCGATGCCGATGTTGTGCCCCTCGGCTTGCGCAAGCGCCGCGCGGAACCGACCGGTGATTCCGTCGATCACGTCGAGCTCGTCCGTCAGCTGCAGGGCGCCCCGGTCGAACAGGGCGTGGCAGTTGGGGCACAGGCACAGCACGTTTTCGATCCGGTCGTGGCCCAAGTGCGGCTTGCCGACGGCCTGTATGTGCGCCGCTTCGCTGTAGGCCTCGCCCTCCAGGGAAACGATCAGCCTCGCGCGGCATATCTGGCAGGTGTTGTCGTACATCTTCTTCACCGCGCGCACGACCGTGGAGTCACGCACCAATCGGTCCTGGGAGATGTAGCGCCGGGCCTGCTCCTCGAAGGGCGTCTCGGCGCCCGCCAACGGGTCCACGGGCTGAGGGGCCGGCACCTGTCCGGGCTCGATCTTGAGCAGCTTGAACTGGCAGATGCCGAAGCCTTCCTGCCCGACCGTCAGCCAGTGGTCCGCCACCCTGAACAGCCCGCGGTAGACGTACCCCTTGGTCGCTCGCCGGCGCTTGCCCCGGGTGATCCCGAGGCCCTCGATCACGCGCACGGGATGTCCCATGGCCTGCGAAACGACCAGTGCGGCGTTGCCCCGCTCCCCGAGGGACTGGTCGGCGACCATCCGCCCCGAATCCCGGTCGCGGCCTCCTTCGCCCGTATAGACGATCACGTCGCCTTCATCGCGATCGTCTATGTACCCGCCGGAGAGCACGATGGAGTCGGCACCCGTCTTCTCGGTGCCCGAGATTCCACGGCCACTGAACCGGTGAAGGCCGTGGGCATGGAGCTCGATGTGGCCCTTGAACCGGTCCCCCTCGGCCACGCCGTCAGGGGTACCGAACACAACGGATCTTGAAGGCGCAGTCATGCGCGCATCATGTCAAAGGATCAACGGGACCTACCGGTCGGCCGCCGCGTAGGCGGCTGCGGCCATCGTGGTGGCGGCCGTGAAGACCGCCGGCCAGGGGCCGATCTTCTTGGCCAGGGGGTGGGAGCCCGCGAAGGCGGCGAGGTAGGCCGTGCCGAGGAGGGCCGTGGTCGTCGGGGACGTGCGGCGGTGCCATTCGCGGGCCGCGACGGTGCCGGCGGCCGCGAGGACCACGCCGCCGAGGGGGCGCTTGCCGGTCCAGCGGGCGGCGGCGTAGCCGCCGACGAGGCCGCCTGCGGCCACGAGTGAGGTGGGGATCTGCGCCATGGTGGGGGCCTCCAGCCGTTCGGACGTCACCGGTCGAGGCTAACGCGGCCGGCGGGTGAAGCGGCGGGCGGCCGCCACTCCCAGCACCACGACGGCTCCGCCCAGCACACCGGGCGGGACGGTGTCCTGAACCGCGCGGGGAAGCACGGCCATCACCCCCAGGATGATGAAGAACGCCACGGCGCAGCCCCCGAGAGCGACGAGGACGCGGGTGATGAGGGTGTGGGGCACGCTGGGCTCCGGGTGTCGTGCGGTTCGTGCGGTTCCTGCGGTTCCTGCGGTTCCCGCGGTTCCTGCAGTTCCTGCGGTTCCTGTGTTTCGTGCGGTTCCTGCAGTTCCTGCGGTTCGTGCGAGGCATTCGGCTTCGCGCTCTCCCGGTTCAACGCCCGCCCGGGCGCCGCCGATACGGGCGGTCCGCAGCACCGTACGGAAGTCGGATTTGTCGCACACCCTCCGGATCCGCGCACCTGCCCTCCAGGGAACCTCCCCGGCGTAGATTCACTCTCTGAGAGGGGCGATACGACCGAAGCCGCCCAAGCCGGCCCAAGGAGCTGCAAACGTGATCTGTTATGGACCGGCCGTCCTCGACCTGTCGGACGAACTGGCCGACACCTACAGCGAGGTCTTCTCCGCGCCGCCGTGGAACGAAGACGAAGAAACCATTCGCCAGTTCGCCGCCCGGCTCCAGGCCGACAGCCGCCGCACAGGGTTCCGTACCGCCTTCGCCCAGTCGGCCGTCGGCATCGACGGATTCGCCACCGCCTGGCTGACCCCCAAGTCCTTCCCCACCGACCGGGCCTACGGGCAGGTCGCCGCGCAGCTCGGCCGGCAGCGCGTACGGGAACTCCTCATCGGCGCCCTGGAGATCGACGAGCTCGCCGTACGCCCGCACGCGCGCGGCCACGGCACCGGCCGCGCCCTCCTCGCCGAGATCACCGCCGACGCCCCGGACGCCCGCGCCTGGCTCCTCACCGCACGCGTGGCCACCGACACCGTCGCCACCTACCGCCGGCTCGGCTGGCACGAGGTCACCCCGCTGCCCGGAACGGAGAACGGCGTCGTCGTCTTCCTCGCCCCGAACCACCCCTCGGCCTGAGCATCGCCCGCACCCCACCGGGCATACCCGGGGCATGATCACGCGCATCGACGTCGCCCGGCGCCAGCTGAACATGGCCACCCACCACCAGCTCAAGCGCGCCGGGATCCCGGCCGCCACCATCAGCGGCCGCAGCCGCCACGGAGGGCCCTGGCAGCGGCTCCTGCCGCGGGTGTACCTCCTACAGACCGGCCCGCCGGACCCCAGGCAGCAGGCGCTGTCCGCCGTCCTGTACGCCGCTGAGCCGGCCGCCGATCCGCTGTCCGGAGCGAGCGCCGCGCTCACCGGCGGCGCCGCACTCGCCCTCCTCGGCATTCGCGGCGCCCCGGCCGACCCGCTGCACGTACTCGTCCGCTCCCCGCGCACAGTGGCGGCCGCAGGCCGCGTCCGCCCAGGCTCGACCTCCCGCTGGCCCGCGACCATCCACGTCCACGGCGTCCCCAGCACCCGACCGGTGCGGGCCGCCGCGGACTTCGCGGCCCGCACCGACGACCCGGACCTGGTGCGCTCCGTACTCGCGAACGTCGTCCAGGGCGGCTGGTGCCACCCCCACGACCTGCACGCCGAACTGCGCGCCGGCCGCGTCCGGCACCGCCCCGCCGTCCGCGCGGCCGCCGCGGAACTCCTCGCCGGAGTCCGCTCGATCGCCGAAGGCCGCGCCCGCGACACCCTGGCCGCCACGAACCTCCCCGCCCCGCTGTGGAACGCCCGCCTCTACGGCCCGGACGGCGCCTTCCTCGCCAGCCCGGACGCGTACTGGCCCGAGGAGGGCGTGGCACTCGAGGTCGACTCCGCCGAGTACCACTACACGCGCGACTCCTGGCAGGCCACCCTGCACCGCCGGCTGCGCCTGGAGGCGCGCGGCGTCCTGGTCGCCAGTACGACGCCGGCGATCCTCCGGGACCGCCCCGCGGACGTGATCGCCGCGCTGCGCGCACTCCTCGCCCTGGGCGCGGCCCGCCCCGCGCCGCCGGGCGTCACCGCCCGCGGGCACGCCCAGCTGGAGCTGCCTCTGCCTCTGCCCCTGCCACTTCCTCTGCCTCGGCCGCTGCCTCGGCCGCTCCCGTAGCGTCCGCTACGCGGGCCACGCGGGCTACGCCCCGAAGGCGCGGGACACCGAGTAGATCAGCAGGCCCGCCAAGGCGCCGACCACCGTGCCGTTGATCCGGATGAACTGCAGGTCGCGGCCGATGTGGGCCTCGATCTTGCGGGAGGTGTGCTCGGCGTCCCAGCCCGCCACCGTCTCCGTGATCAACGAAGTGATCTCGGTCCGGTAGGTGGTGACGACGTAGACCGCCGCGCCCTCGATCCAGCCCTCCAGCTTCGCCTGCAGCCGGCCGTCGGTGGACAGCCGCGCACCCAGGGAGAGCAGCGAGGCGCGGACCCGCAGGCGCAGCTCGCTCTGCTCGTCCTCCGCCGCCGAAATGATCATCGACCGGATCGCCGACCAGGCGGAGGCGATGACGTCCTGGACCTCGTCGCGCGCGAGGATCTCGGCCTTGAGGCGCTCCACCCTCGCACGCGTCTCCGTGTCCGACTGGAGGTCGGACGCGAAGTCCCGCAGGAAACGGTCCACCGCCCCGCGCGCCGGGTGCTGGGGCATGTCCCGCATCTCCGTGACGAAACGGAGCAGCTCCTTGTAGACGCGCTCGCCCACCTTGCGGTCCACGAACCGCGGGGTCCAGCCGGGGGCGCCGCCCTGGACCGCGTCCGTGATCGAGTCCCCGTGCGTGACGAGCCAGTCGTGGGCCTTGGCGCAGACGAGGTCGACGGCCCGGCGGTGGCCGCCGTCCGCGACGACCCGCTCCAGCATCTTGCCGATGCCCGGCGCGATCTCGGCGGTCTCGGCGCGCCGGGTGATCGCCTCGCCCACGACGGCCTGCACGTCGGAGTCGCGCAGTACGGTCAGGGCCCCGCGCAGGGCGGCCGCCAGCTCGGCCGTGACCCGGTCGGCGTGGGCGGGCTCGGCCAGCCAGACGCCGAGGCGGCCGCCGATGCCGAGGGCGTGGAGGCGGGCCCGGACCACGTCGGAGGAGAGGAAGTTCTCTCCGACGAACTCACCCAGGGTGACGCCGAGCTGGTCCTTCTTCGTCGGGATGATCGCCGTGTGCGGGATGGGCAGGCCGAGCGGCCGCTTGAAGAGCGCGGTGACGGCGAACCAGTCCGCGAGCGCGCCGACCATGCCGGCCTCGGCCGCCGCGGCCACGTACGCGGCCCAGCCGCCGGCGCCCCAGGCGTGCTGGGCGTACTTGGCCAGTACGTACACCAGCGCGACCAGGGCCAGCAGGCCGGTCGCGATGGTCTTCATCCGCCGGACCCCGTGCCGGCGCTCCTCGTCGGCGGCGTTGAACACGAACGCTCCGCGGGCGGGGGGCGGTACGGGTGGTGACGGTGGTGGCGGTGCGGTGCCTCCGGCTGTGCTGCGGTTCTCCACGTGCTCCTGCCTTCCCCCGGTGGCGCCGGTTTTGTCTGCATAGCATCCGACTCCCGGGAGGCCCGAGGAGTTCCCGCCACGCCCTTTCGCTCCCGCGGGGGGTGGCGGTACAAGGCTGCCCCGCACCCCGCCGTTTCGCTCCCGCGAGGCTGCGGTACCGGGGACCCGCGCCGCCCCGTCACT
This sequence comes from Streptomyces sp. MB09-01, assembly GCF_033794505.1. Taxonomy (NCBI): domain Bacteria; kingdom Bacillati; phylum Actinomycetota; class Actinomycetes; order Kitasatosporales; family Streptomycetaceae; genus Streptomyces; species Streptomyces sp. MB09-01. The sequence continues at coordinate 5,068 of NZ_JARAYQ010000330.1, forward strand.
CCCGCGGGAGTCACGGTACGAGGCTGCCCCACGCCCCGCCCATCCGCTCCCGCCCGCTCCCGCGGGGCTGCGGTACGGGGAACCCGCACCGCCGTTCCGCTACCGCGGCGGGCCAACGCCCTCGGCCTCCGACCAGGCACGGGCCAGCCGATCCGTTCCCTGTTCCGGAACAGGGCCAGCGCCCCGCCCCCGGTCAGAGGCGCTGCCGCGAGCCGGCCCCGCAGCAGCCGGCCCCGCAAGCTCCAGCCCCCCAAGCTCCGGCCCCGCAGCAGCCGGACCCGCAGGCGCAACCCCCGCAGGCTCCGGCCCGCGGGCTTCGCAGGGCGGCCGGTTGCTCCGGCTTCGGGGGCTGGGGCTGGCCTCGCTGCTACAGCTCCTTGCGGAGGGAGGGGCCGTTCAGTGGGGGTTTCGGGTTCTTGACCTTGATTTCCACGCCGCCCCAGAAGGCGAAGCCCGTGATGACCACCCGCGGAGCACCCGGCCGGGACGGGCCCGGGCTGTGGCGCTGGTCGAAGGCGCCCATGAAGCCGAAGCCCCGTACGTCGAGCTCCACCCCCGGCGGCACCGTGATCTCGATGCCGCCCATGATCGCGACGCAGTTGATCACCACCTCGCGCTGCGCGAAGTCCGCCTCGCGCAGGTCCAGCTCGCCGCCGCCCCAGAACGCCACCGCGTCGAAGCGGGCGGGCACCGTCCACCGGCCCTTGCGCTGGAACCCCGACATGACCGCGACGGCCAGCGTGGAGGTGCCCGCCCCGCCGATCCGCCCCGCCCACGGCGCCGCTCCCGACCCGGCGACCGGTACCGGCTGCGCGGCCGGTCCCTCCGCCGCCGGAAGGTCCCGCGTCAGCGGTTCCAGTTCCGCGTACGTCCGGGACTTGTACGCCGCCTCCAGCCGCTCCTCGAATTCCTCCATGTCGAGCCGGCCCTCGGCGACGGCGTCCCGCAGACGCTCCGCCACCCGGTCCCGGTCGGCATCCGACGCCCTCAGCTCCGGCAACGGCTTCTCCGGCCGATCGTCACTCATGCGCACCAGACTATGCAGGGTTCCCCGGGAGTTGTACGGGGCGGCCCTGGGCACGTCCCTGAGATCGACCCCGGTTTTCCCCTGACCGAGTCGATGGGTCGGCCGAAGGACCGGCCGAAGGACCGGCCGATGGACCGGCCGATAAGCCGGCCGATGGACCGGCCGATGGATCAGCCGCGGCCCGCGTACATGCGCGCGATCACGTCCTCGATGTCGGGCTCCCGCACCGACAGGTCCACCAGCGGGTACTCCGCCGCCACCGCCGCCACCAGCGGGGCCGCCGACGTCCCCGCCGGGAACGCCAGCCACTGCCGCGGCCCCTCCACCTTCACCACCCGCGCACCCGCCACCTCGATCGGCGCCAGTTCCCGCTCCAGGTCCACCACCAGGGTCCGCTCGCTCTCCCCCGCCGAGCCCGCAGAGCCCGCCGCGTGCAGACCGTCCAGCGCCCCGTCGTACATCAGCCGCCCGTGGTCGATCACCATCACCCGCTCGCACAGCTGCTCGATGTCCTGGAGGTCGTGCGTGGTCAGCAGCACCGTCGTCCGGAGCTCCTCGTTCAACTGGCGCAGGAAGCCCCGTACCTTCGCCTTGCTCACCACGTCGAGCCCGATCGTCGGCTCGTCCAGGTACAGCACCTCCGGATCGTGCAGCAGCGCCGCCGCGATGTCCCCGCGCATCCGCTGCCCGAGCGACAGCTGCCGTACCGGCACGTCGAGCAGCTCGGCCAGGTCCAGCCGGTCCACGCAGCGCTCCAGGTTCTCCGCGAACCGCGCCGCCGGGATCCGGTACATCCGCCGCATCAGCCCGTACGAGTCCTTCAGCGGCAGGTCCCACCACAGCGTCGTGCGCTGCCCGAAGACCACCCCGATCCGGTGCGCGAGGCGCATCCGCTCCCGCGACGGGTCGATGCCCGCCACCCGCAGCCGGCCGCCGCTCGGGGTCAGGATGCCGGTCAGCATCTTGATGGTGGTCGACTTGCCGGCGCCGTTGGGCCCGATGTAGCCGACCATCTCGCCCCGGGCCACCTCGAAGCTGATCCCGTCCACCGCCCTCACTCGGCGTTTCTCCCGGCGCATCAGGCTCACCCGGCGCCGTACGTCGAACACCTTCTCGACCCCGTCCAGCGAGATCAGCGCATCCGCTTCAGCCACAGCTAGCTCCCCGTGCTTCGGTACGAACGGACTCCCGCGCGCCACGCCAGCGACGCGGGCAGGAACACCAGGAAGGCCACCAGCGGGCTCAGGTACGCGACCCACCCGGGCAGTCCCAGCGGATCGGGCCGCCCCAGCACGTGCAGTGCGGGCAGCCAGTTGACGAAGGCGAGCGGCACGATGAAGGTGACCCCGCGCAGCAGGTCCTTCCCGAAGACCGTCGGCGGGTACTGCAGCATCGTGCAGCCGCCGTAGGTGAAGGAGTTCTGCACCTCCGCCGCGTCCCCGGCGACGAACTGGAAGGCGGCCCCGGTCACCATCACCGCCGCGAAGATCGCCGCCCCGGCCACGATCATCACGGGCACCATCAGCACCTTCCCGGCCGTCCAGTCCACCTCCAGGGTCCAGACCGCCCACCCCAGCACCCCGAGCC
>NZ_JARAYQ010000331.1:0-7527 GCF_033794505.1 Streptomyces sp. MB09-01
CCTTTTTTGGGGGCTAGGAGATTTGTATAAGAGACCGCCCCACACTCGACCCTCCCCCACCCCCCGACCCGCACACTTATACGAGCCTCACAGGGTGTGCGCAGCGTAGGGCAACTGCGCAACGGCGAGCAACTATTCACAACCGCGCAAGGCTCTCAAAGCTTCACGCATGCGAAGGTGCGACGGCCTGCAAACCGCACGGAACAGGCCAACTCCCCTCCGGTGCGGGGTGACGCGCGAAGACACGGACCGTCACCGGCCGGAACGCACCCACGCCCGGTGAGCTAGGTCACCCCACGCGGCACCACGGCCCGAAGGCGAGGCCCGCGTCCATGAGGTCCTGCCGGGCGACGCACAACCCCCCATCGGCGTCGATCATCGCGATCGTGACCGCGCCACGGGCGTCGAGGGCGATGGCCGGCAGCCCGGCGCAGCGGTCTCCCACGGGGGCCCACCAGGCGCCGTACTGCTCACCCTCCGTGGGATAAGCGGCGATCTCAGGACATCCCGCGGCGCCCCGCTGGAGCAGGACGGTGCAGTCGTAGCCGTTGATGCGCGCACGGACGACGCCGACCGGGCCCGCGCCACCCGCCCCGCCCAGCGGCATCAGCGCCCGGGGCGCTCCGGCGGGAGCCATCGGGCGGTAGGCGACGACGCCGCCGTCCGCAGGGTGGCGCCAGAAGTAGGTCCCCCTGCCGGGGCCCGTCTCGTAGGCGCTGTACGTCCCTTCGACGACATCGGCCTCCATGCGCCCGAGCCACCTGAAGCCGCTTCCCGGGCCGTCCTGGCCCCAGTACGCGGCGCCACCGCGGAAGGGTGCGAGGAACTCGGCCCGCCCCTGGGCCGTGACGAGGGGAGCGACCGAGCCGCGCACCCATTTGCCCTGATAATCGGCCCAGTTATCCCATTTACCGTCCGCGTGCCGGGTACGGCCCCGCACGCCGACCCCGAACCGGGTGGCGACCACGTGGAGCGATCCGGCGCCGTCGGGCAGCACCATCGGGTCTCCCGGCGGGGACGGGGGCTCCCCCTCCCGCTCCGGCTCGGGGAACGGATTGCCCACCGCACGCCAGTCGCTGAGCGGGCGGCCGGTCTGGTACTGGGCGGCGATGACGAGTTCGTGGCCGCCCGGCGCCCCGTCCCGGTAGCGGGTGCCGGCGAACCAGACGAACCCGCTGGAGTCCTGGGCCAGTGTGAACCGGCCCGCCCAGCCCTCCACGGGGAAGAGGTCGGGCCCCTGCCAGACGTCCGAGCCCGGCGCCGACTCGGTCCAGCGCACCAGACCCTCGGAACAGCTCGCGTACGCGGTCAGCCGGCCGTCCCGCCCCAGCCGGAGCCACCCCCGGGCCGCGAGGCCGCCGTCGGCCGCCGCGGCTATCTCGGAGCCCGGAACCACGGGCGTGGCGGAGGTGACGCCCCGGCCCGTTTCCGCACGTTCGCGTCGCGCCATGCCCTGCCCACTCCTGCCCGTTCTCGCCCGCTTTGCCCGACCTGGCCCGGCGGGCCGTGGGACAACTTACGGCAGGGCGCCGACCGATCGAACGCCGGGGCGGACGTCCGGGACGGCCCCGGCCCGGTGCAATCTAGCCTGCCCGCGCCGTCACCACGGAGGCGGACCCACCGATTCCGCAGTCAGCGCACCGCCCCGGGACCTGTTCACCCGCCGTGAGCTGCCCCCTTCCCGACCGCAGGGCATTGTCAGACCCCCGGGAGAGGATCATCCTCATGACGATCCTTCCCGCCGATGAGGCGTTGTCCAGCCTGCCCAGCCTGTCCGGCCTGTCCGGCCTGTCCGGCCTGTCCGGCCTCGCCGACTACCGTGCCGCGCTGGAGCAGTTGCGCGAGGCGTCCCACGCCTACTACGGCGGGGAGAACACCTCGCTGGACGACGCCACTTACGACCGGCTGCGCCTATCCGTGCTCGCCTGGGAGGCGGAGCACCCGGACGAGGTCGCCCAGGACTCCCCGACGGGCCTGGTCGGTGATGGTGCGGCCCCGGCCGGCGACATAGCGCACACCACCCGCCTGCTCAGCCTCGACAACGTATTCGACCCGGCCGGCCTGGTCGCCTGGGGGGCCTCGCTCCAGCGCCGCCTGGGCCGCGCACCCGCGGGCGGGTTCACGGTCGAGCCGAAGATGGACGGGGCGGCCGTCGCCGCCCGCTACCGCGCCGGGCGGCTGGAGCAGATCATCACCCGCGGCAACGGCACGCACGGCGAGGACGTCAGCCACGTCATCGGCACCATCGAGGGCCTGCCCGGGCAACTGCCCGTGCCGGCCACGTTCGAGGTGCGCGGCGAGGTCCTTTTCACCCAGGCGCAGTTCGAGACCGCGAACGAGGTCCGGACCGCACACGGCGCGCAGGTCTTCGCCAACCCGCGCAACGGCACGGCCGGCACCCTGCGCGCGAAGGACCGTCCCTACCGGCTCGCGATGACCTTCTGGGCGTACGGGGCGGTCGAACTCGACGGCGTCGGCTTCGTCCCCGCCGGGGCCACGCACGCCGAGGTCCTGGCCGCCGTCGCCGAAGCCGGTGTGCAGACCACGGCCGGTACGCCGGCCGGTCTGCACGTGGTCGCGACCCTCACCGAGGCACAGCAGAAGGTCGACGAGATCGCCGCCCTGCGCCCCGGCCTGCCGTTCGGCATCGACGGGGTCGTGATCAAGGCGAACGACGCGGCCGAGCAGGCCGCGGCCGGGCTCGGCAGCCGATTCCCGTACTGGGCGATCGCCTTCAAGCTCCCGGCGGTCGAGCGGCAGACGGTACTGAAGGACGTGGTCTGGGACGTGGGCCGGACCGGCGTCCTGGCACCGACGGCCGTCCTCGAACCGGTGGACATCGACGGATCCACCGTCACCCGGGCCACCCTGCACAACCCCGCGGACATCCGCCGCCGCGACCTCCACCTCGGCGACACCGTGACGGTCTACAAGGCGGGCGACATCATCCCCCGCGTCCAGGCCGCCGTCGTCGGCCGCCGCCCGGCCGGGGCGCAGGAGGTCCCGCTGCCCGCGGCCTGTCCGAACTGCCATGGGGAGATCAACAAGGAACAGGAGCGGTGGCGCTGCGCACAGGGCTCCGGGTGCGCGCTGCCCGCGCTGGTCGAGTACGCCGCCGGACGCGACATGCTCGACATCGACGGTCTGGGCAGGACGTACGTCAACGCGCTGATCGAGTCCGGTGACGTCACGGACGTCGCCGACCTGTTCACCCTGACCGAGGACCAGCTCACCGCCGCCTCCGGGAGTGCCAAGCGCGGAGCGAAGCTGGCCGAGCAGATCGCGGCGGCCAAGTCCCGCCCGCTCAGCCGCGTCTTCTGCGCCCTGGGCGTGCTCGGTACCGGGCGCAGCATGTCCCGCCGCATCGCCGCGCACTTCGGCACGATGGACGCCATCCGGCAGGCCGATGCCTGCGAGATGCAGGAAGTCGAAGGCATTGGGCCGGAGAAGGCCCCGGTCGTCGTCGAGCAGGTCGCCTCGCTGGCCCTGGTCATCGACAAACTGGCCGCGGCGGGGGTCAACATGACGGAGCCGCAGCAGCCCCGGGCGGCCGTGGAAGGCCCGTTGACGGGCAAGACCGTCGTCGTCACCGGGAAGATGAGCGGACCGCTGGAGACCATGGGGCGCTCGGAGATGTACGCGCTGGTCGAGAAGGCCGGCGGCAAGGCGGGCAGCAGCGTCAACTCCAAGACCGCCTACCTGGTCTGCGCGCCGTCCGCGAGCGGAAAGCCGAGCTCCAAGGCCGTCAAGGCGGCGGAACTGGGGGTCACGGTCCTCACCCCGGAGGAGTTCGCCGAGCTCGTCGCCGACTGCCTGGGCTGAACGCGAGGGCTGTGCCCTCACGGCCGGCGCGGCTGCTGCCGCGCCGGGGCCCGTCAGTACACGAGCTTGTAGCTCACGTCCTTGGGCACCGGGGCCGGGGCGGTGTCCGTGTAGAGCAGCCGGATCATGGTGAAGCGGCGGAGATCGGGACGCTCCGGCCAGGGCTCCGGGCTGCTCAGGGTCACCGTCACCGGGTAGGACCGGAAGCGGCCGGCCGCGCAGTAGGGCTTGCAGTCGTTCACCATGTCGGTGCCGGTGGCGGTCGCGGTCTGCGGCCCCCAGGTCTCCCAGCGGAGCCGTACGAGGCGGTTGTTGCCGTCGCCACAGGCCAGCAGGTACTCCTCGGGGCGCACCTGCGCCTTCGAGAAGCAGTCGACGACCACGACCGGATCCGGCGTCGGAGCCGGCAGGGCCCGGGGCTGCGCGGAGGCCGGTACGGTGCCCGCTGCGAGAGCCGCGGCCGCACAGAGCAGGGTGGCGGTCCGCACCCTGGTCCAGGGGCCACGGACGCGCCGGCCGTCTCCTGATGCGTCCACGACGTCCTCCTCGCCCGACGGTCCCAGCGTCAGCGCTGAGATCATGCCCAGCTTCCCCCATCCGGGCGAGCCTCGCATCCGCAGCGCCCGGGGACGGAAGGGTTCCGGGGCCGGCTGCACGTACTACCTGGGGAGTACGCCTGAAACGCTACGCCGGGGTGACGCGGGTGAGGGCGGGTGCGGTCTAGCGTGGCCGTATGGACGAGCTGCGCGAGCGCCCGGGTCCCCCGTGGCGGAGGTGGGTGGAGCGGACCGGGCGGGGCCCGGCCTGGCGCTCCGCGCTGCTCGTAGCCGTCTTCGCTCAGGTCGGCGCCGGGTGGGCCGCGCACGCGCAGAGCGGGCGGGTGGCTCTGGACGGCTTCGCGCGGCTCCTGCTGCTGCTCGGGCCCGCCCTCCTCGTGGCACGGCACCGCCATCCGGTGGCCGTGGTGTATGCGGTCAGCGTGGTCACCCTGGTCTACGTCGGCGCCGGGTACCCCTACGGCCCCGTCTTCCTCAGCCTGGCCGTGGCCTGCTTCGCCGCCGTCGTGGCCGGCCGCCGCCGGGCCGCCTGGGGCGCCGTCGGCCTGCTCTGGGCCGGCCACCTGCTGATCGGCCACTGGCTGTACCGGTGGCTCCCGCCCGCCGGGGACGGGCCGGCGCCCTGGTCGCAGGAGGTGGCCGTCACCGCGTGGGTCCTCGCGATCCTCGCCGTCTCCGAGCTGGTCCGCCTGCGCCGTGAGCAGTGGGCCCGTGAGCGGGCCGAGCGGCGGGCGGCCGAGAGACGCCGGGTGGACGAGGAGCGGCTGCGGATCGCCCGTGAACTGCACGACGTCCTCGCCCACAGCATCTCGGTCATCAATGTCCAGGCGGGCGTGGGGCTGGCCCTGCTCGACTCCGATCCCGAGCAGGCCCGTACGGCGCTGACCACCATCAAGGCGGCGAGCAAGGAGGCCCTGGGCGAGGTCCGGCAGGTCCTCGGCACCCTGCGCGCCCCCGGTGAGGCACCGCGCACCCCCGCACCGGGCCTCGACCGGCTCGACGAGCTCGTCGAGCAGGCGGCGGCGGCCGGGCTCACCGTGGACGTCTCGGCCGAGGGAGAGGCCCGGGCGCTGGCGCCGGCGTGGATCTGGCCGCCTTCCGCATCCTGCAGGAGGCGCTCACCAATGTCGTACGGCACTCCGGTGCCCGCACGGCGCACGTGCGCCTCGGCTGGCGGCCGCGCGCCCTGGAACTGCGCGTGGAGGACGACGGCCCGGCCACGGGCGGCGCCTCGGACGGCAGTGGCAACGGTCTCGTCGGGATGCGCGAGCGGGCCTCGGCCCTGGGGGGCGGGATCGAGGCCGGACCGCGTCCGGACGGCGGCTTCCGGGTGGTCGCGAGGCTCCCGCTGACGGCCTCGGCCGCCGCGGAAGGGGAGGAGGGGGCGTGATCCGGGTCGTGCTGGCCGACGACCAGCTCCTCGTCCGGGCCGGGTTCCGGGCCCTGCTCGACGCCCAGCCCGACATCGAGGTGGTGGGCGAGGCCGCGGACGGCGCGGAGGCCGTGCGCCTGGTGCGCGAGCTGCGGCCCGACGTCGTGCTCATGGACATCCGGATGCCGGTGCTGGACGGGCTGGAAGCCACCCGCAGGATCACCGAGGACGGTCAGCCGGCCGCCGTGAAGGTGGTCATGCTCACCACCTTCGAGCTCGACGAGTACGTCTTCGAGGCGATCCGGTCCGGTGCCTCCGGCTTCCTCGTCAAGGACACCGAGCCGGACGAACTGCTGCGCGCGGTGCGTGCGGTGGTCGGGGGCGACGCCCTGCTGTCCCCCGGCGTCACGCGCCGCCTGATCGCGGAGTTCGCGGCCCGCTCGAAGCAGCCCGCCGCGGCGGCGGAGCTGGGCCGGCTCACCGAGCGGGAGCGGGAGGTGATGGCGCTGGTGGGCATGGGCCTGTCCAACGAGGAGATCGCCCGCCGCCTGGTCGTCAGCCCGCTCACCGCGAAGACCCACGTCAGCCGGACCATGGTCAAGCTCGGCGCCCGGGACCGCGCCCAGCTGGTCGTCCTGGCCTACGAGTCCGGGCTGGTCCGGCCCGGCTGGCTCGGCTGACCTGGCGGCCCGCGACCGTACTACCGGGGAAGTAGCCCCGGTGCAGCCGGCCGTACGACGACCCGGCACCCCTCTCGGAGCCAGTCTCGGAGTGAGACGAAGAGTCCACGATTCCGAGGAGCTGAGCCGAGATGAACACCTTCATTGCCCTCGCGTACGACGGGCCCGGCCCGTGGGTGCTGTTCTTCCCGCTGATCTGGGCGGCGGTCGTCATCGGCGTCGTCACCGTGCTGCGCCGCACCGTGTGGCGCGGCCGCCGTGCCCCGTGGCAGAACCGGGCAGCGGCCTACGGCGAGCACTCGCCGATCTCGATCCTGGGGCGGCGCTTCGCCTCGGGCGAGATCGACGAGGACGAGTACTGGCGGCGGCTGTCCGTCCTGGACGAGCAGTTCGGCCGCTCCCTCAAGGACGGCCCCGCCTGAACGCACGGAGCGGGTGGGTGGCGGGATCACCTCCGGGTGATCCCGCCGCCCGCCCTCACCTGCCCGGCCGGCCCTCGGCCTCAGCGGCTGGGCGCCGGTTCGTCGGCGGCACGGTACGGGGCGAAGCCCCGGTTGTCCTTGCAGCCGAGGTTCTCATAGCTGTTGACCTTGGTCACCGGGTCGGTGCCGAGCAGGCGGATCTTGCAGGCCTGCTTGATGAACCGTCCCTCGACCCCGCCGGGGAAGTCGATCTCCTTGTTCCACAGGTACGGCGATTCGTAGTGGTTGGCCCGGGCGGTGGAGTTCACGTCGATGCCGCCCGGGGCCTCGATCTCGTAGACCCATCCCGTCTTGGCCGTGCCGTAGGTGGCGAACTTCTCGGCCACCCACTTCTCGCAACTGGTGCTGAGGTGGGCGCTGGTCTGGCCGCCGCCCTTGACGATGTACTCGGCCAGCGGGGTCAGCTGGTCGCCGCGCGGTGTGAAGCCCGCCCGGAAGAGCTCCTCGACGTTCTCGCGGGTGTCACCGCGCCACAGGGGGTTGTCGTCGACGCGCCAGTGCCAGTTCTCGGCCTTCGCCGCGGCCTCGACGGCGTAGGCGATGAACGGGTTGGTGGTGGTGCTGAACCAGTCCCACGAGTCGAACTCGGAAACGGGCCCGCAGGGGCCGGTGTC
>NZ_JARAYQ010000332.1:0-7503 GCF_033794505.1 Streptomyces sp. MB09-01
GTCGGGGTGGGAGTGGGAGTCGGCGTGGGCGTGGGAACCGGCGTCGTGCCGCAGCCCGGGGTGGCCTCCGGCGGCAGCGGGACCCGCCAGACCTGGGTGTCGTTCTCCGACCCGACGAGCAGGCTCGTGCAGTCCGCGTACGTCACCGTCTCGCCCTGCGACTGGGCCGGGAGGGCGACGTCCGCGAGCTTGACCCCCGCGGTGTCGTACACGGAGGCGGTGTTGGCGCCCAACGGCCCGCCGCTGCGCAGGGTGTACGAGGCGCCCGACGGGGAGAACGCGCCGTCGGTGGCGAACACCGGGCCGGGCCGGACCGGCGTGAGGGTGTTGACCTGCCCGGTCACGGGCGGCAGCGGGGCCTGGTACAGCTGGCCGGCGGCGCCGATGAGCTTGCTCGCGACGTAGAGCCGGCCGGTCACGGGGTCGGCGAGCAGGGACTCGGCGTCGTGCCTGCCGTCGGCGTAGGAGAAGCGGTACGTCACCGGCGTGACCGTGGCGTTGGTCAGTTGGTCGGGCTCGGCGAATCCGTGCACGGTGATCTCCGCGCGGCCGCTGAAATTGTCGCCGATGTCGCCGACGAGGATCGCCGGGCCGCCCGAGGCGTCCTTGCCGAGCGCGAGCCCCTCCCAGTCGGTGTTGCCGACGCCGGAGAGGGTGAAGGTGGCCAGCAGCCGGCCGGTGGCACCGTTGCAGTCGACGGCGAAGACCTGGTTGGTGTTCCCGCTGTCGTTGACGGCGTAGAACACGCCGGGGTGTTTGTGGCTCATGGCGAGGCCGCTGAACTCGGCCAGGCCACCGGGCAGGGTGCACTTCTTCTCCGGCGCGACCGCTCGGGTTCCGGCGGCCGCCACCGCGGCGGACGGGGCCGGGGAGGCGGTGGCGCTGGCCATCCAGGCGACCGCGGGCAGGATCGTGGCGAGGGCCGCGGTCGCGAGGGCGGCGGCCCGTGGGGGTGTCAGGAGTCGGGACATGCGCACAATGTGATGGGACATCAGTTGCGGGGCCAGGCCCAATTCCCTCCCGTTCGAGCATCGTTCAATGCCGTGGGGGCATGCCCCGTCAGCGCACCGGCTCCCGGACCGGCCCCTTGTGTCCGGCCTGGGCGATGAACGCGCGTGCAGCGCGGCTCAGCGGCCGACGGGCGTGGGCGATGCCCACCGGACGCAGTAGGGGCGGACTGAAGGAGCGGATCTCGGCCCGGCTCCCGAAGGCCCTCAGCACCACGTCGCGGTACCAGATGAGCGAGCCGCGGCCGTCCGTCACTCCGGTCACCCAGGCGAGGCGTTCGTCGACCTCCAGGGAGGGGACGGGCCGTACCCCGAGGCAGCTGAACATGGCCTCCATCTCGGTGCGCCGGCCGGTTCCCGGGGTGGGCAGCACCATCGGCAGCCCGTCGAGCATGCGCAGCGGCATCGGATGCGGCAGCCGGGATCCGACCGGGGAGATCAGCACCACCTCGCGCTCCTGGATGAAGTGGGTGGAGAGCTCCTTGTCGACGGGCAGGTCGACCAGGGCCAACTCAGCCCGGCCCTGGGTCAGTTCTTCGACGAGGACCTCCCTGCTGCCGTGCTGCTGGAGGCGGACGTCGACCGTCGGGTGCCGTTCGGTGAAGGCCGCCACCAGGTCGGAGGCCAGGTCGAGGGCGAGGGTGGGCGTCGTGACGAGGGTCAGGGCGGCCCGGGTGTCCCTGCCGTGCGGGGTTCCGATGTCGTCGATGGCCTCCACCGCATTGAGCACGGTGCGGGCCAGCCGGACGACCCGGGCCCCCTCCGGCGTGAGGTCCACCCCCCTTCCCCGGCGGGCGAGGAGCTCGACGCCGAGATCGCGCTCCATGGCCTGGACGGCCCGGGACAGGGCGGACTGGGCGACGAAGACCGAGGCGGCGGCGCCGGTGATGGACCGGCAGTCGGCGACGGCGACGAGGTAGCGGAGCTGCGCCAGCGTGGGGGTCATGACCGGACGGTAACCGGGCGAGGCTGTACCTGTAAGGGCTCGTCGGGTGAACAACTTGCCGGGTCCGGCTTCGCGTTCATGCCCGGTCGGCGGATAGGCATGCCCATGCGGCATGCCCGCGAGGACGCGCTGCCGCGGGCCGCGCCGCGGGGTCCGCCCGCCCCGGCGGGAAACGTCGCAGGCCACGCCTCGGCCGGAGCCCGTCGCGGGTCCCGTCGGGGGGCGTACCGGACGGTCCGCACGCACCGAAGGAGCGAAGTATCGCACTCCGCATAGCTGTTGACAGTGCATGACGGTCACCGCACGATGCATCGCGGCATGAGGGTGTTTGACCACTGTTCGAGCCTGCCGCCGCACGCCGGCCGAGGTGCGAGACCGCCGCACTCCCCTCCTCGCGCTCTGCCGCTTCCTCCGCCCTCCGTTCTGCCGTTCTTCCGTCCTGCACTCCGCCATGTCACCCAGCACTGGAAGAGGAGCGCCCGTGACCCCCCATCCCCCACAGTCCGCCGCCACCCGCGATCTGGTCGTCGCGGTCAGTCCCTTCGAGGAGCCCCGCCCGGGGATCGTGACCGCCGCCGAACGCGCCGGGTCCCTCGGACTGCTCGACCTCGGCCGGGACGCGAACGCCGCGCGGGACGCCCTCGCGGAGTCCGGCCGCCGGCTCGGCGGCAGCGGCAGGTACGGAGTGCGGGTGCCCGCGGGCTGCCCGCTCGGACCGGAGGAACTGCCGGCCGAGGTGGACACGGTGCTGCTGGCCGACCCTGCCGGGCACACCCCGGAACGGGTGGCCGCGTGGGCGGCGGCGGCCGGCCGGCCCCGGGTGTGGGTCGAGGTCACGAGCCGGGCGGAGGCCACGAGCGCCGTGGCCGCGGGGGCGGACTCGCTCGTCGCCAAGGGCCACGAGGCCGGCGGCCGGGTGGGCGCGGCCACCACCTTCGTACTGCTCCAGCAGCTGCTCGGGGACCCCTCGATCCGGGTTCCCGTACGGGCCTGCGGCGGGATCGGGCCGCACACGGCGGCCGCGGCCGTCGCGGGCGGCGCCGCCGGGGTGCTGCTCGACGTACAACTTGCCCTGACCGTAGAGGGAGAGGCCGGGCTGCCGGCGGAAGTGGCCGACGCGCTGCGGGCGATGGACGGATCCGAGACCCGGCTCGTCGACGGACACCGGGTGTTCGCACGACCCGACCTCACCCCGCCCGAGGGTCCGGCGCACCTGCTGCTCGGCGCCCGGGACCTGCGGGCGCAGCTGCTGCCCGTCGGCCAGGACGGAGCCTCCGCGGCCCGGCTCGCCGAGCGCCACCGGACCACCGGCGGCGTGCTCCTCGCCGTACGGGCGGCCGTCCGCGGGCACGTGGAGGCGGCGGCCCGGACCGGGCCGCCGGCCGTCGCGCAGGGGCCGATGACCCGGGTGAGCGACCAGGCGGCCTTCGCCGAGGCGGTCGCCGCCGCGGGCGGGGTCCCGTACCTGGCGCTCGCGGTGATGGAGGGCCCGGACGTAGGCCGGCTCCTGGCCGAGACCGCCGAGCGGCTCGGGGAACGCCCCTGGGGCGTGGGGCTGCTCGGCTTCGCCCCGCCCGAGCTGCGACGGGCGCAGCTGGCCGCCGTGACCGGGGCCCGTCCACCGCGCGCGATCATCGCCGGGGGCACCCCGGCGCAGGCGGCCCCGCTGGAGGCGGCCGGGATCCGCACCCACCTGCACGTGCCCTCGCCCGGCCTGCTGGAGCGCTACCTCGCCGAGGGGGCGCGGCGGTTCGTCTTCGAGGGGTTGGAGTGCGGCGGGCACGTCGGGCCGCGCGCCTCGTTCCCGCTGTGGGAGGAGCAGATCGAGCGGCTGCTGTCCTGCCCCGAACCGGAGGCCCTGGACCTGCTGTTCGCCGGCGGGATCCACGACGAGCGGTCCGCCGCGATGGCGCTCGCGGCCGCGGCTCCGCTGGCCGAACGCGGCGCGCGGATCGGGGTGCTGATGGGCACCGCCTACCTGTTCACCGAGGAGGCCGTGGCGGCGGGCGCGGTACTGCCGGGCTTCCAGCGGGCGGCCGTGGAGTGCGCGGACACCGTCCTGCTGCGCACCGCGCCCGGGCACGCCACCCGCTGCGCGGACACCCCGTACGCCGAGACCTTCGAGGCGACCCGGCGGCAGCTCGCGGACAGCGGCGTGGAACCCCGCGAGATGTGGGAAGAGCTGGAGCGGCTCAACCTGGGACGGCTGCGGATCGCCAGCAAGGGCCTGCGGCGCGCGACGGACCGGCTGGAGCCGGTCGACGAGGAACAGCAGTACGCGGAGGGGCTGTTCATGCTCGGGCAGGCCGCGACCCTGCGCACCGGAACCACCACGATCGCCGCACTGCACGCGCAGGTCACCGGGGGAGCCACCGCACTGCTGGAGCGCCGGGCCCGCGACTTCGCGGACGGCGGGGCCGTCGAGACGGCCGACCCCCTCGACATCGCCATCGTCGGCATGGCCTGCGCCTACCCCGGCGCGCCGGACCTCGCCGCCTACTGGGCGATGGTCCTCGCCGGGACGGACGCCGTCACCGAGGTGCCGGCCGAGCGCTGGGACCCGGCGCTCTACTACGACCCCGACCCGGCCCGGGCCGGGGAACGCACGCCGTCGCGCTGGGGCGGCTTCCTCGGCCCGGTGCCCTTCGACGCCCTCGCGCACGGCATCCCGCCCGCCTCCCTCGCCGGGATCGAGCCGGTGCAGCTGCTGGCCCTGGAGATCTCGGCGCGGGCCCTCGGCGACGCCGGCTACGGCAAGGAGCGCGCCTTCGACCGCTCGCGGACCTCGGTGGTCTTCGGCGCGGAGGCCGGTACCGAACTGGCGGGCGCGTACGGGCTGCGCGCCCTGCTCCCCGCCTACCTGGGCGAGCTGCCGCCCGTCCTGGACGAGCAGCTGCCGCGGCTCACCGAGGACTCCTTCCCCGGGATCCTCGCCAACGTCATCGCGGGCCGGGTCGCCAACCGGCTCGACCTGGGCGGGGCGAACTGCACGGTCGACGCCGCCTGTGCCTCCTCCCTCGCCGCCCTGGACCTCGCCTGCCGCCAACTGCGCGACGGCGACAGCGACATGGTGCTGTGCGGGGGCGCCGACGTGCACAACGGGATCAACGACTACCTGATGTTCGCCTCCGTCCGCGCCCTGTCGCCGGGCGGCCGCTGCCGGCCCTTCGACGCGGCCGCCGACGGCATCGCCCTCGGCGAGGGGGTGGGGGCGCTCGTCCTGAAGCGGCTCGCGGACGCGGAGCGGGACGGCGACCGGGTGTACGCCGTGATCAAGGCGGTGGGCTCCGCCAGCGACGGCCGCTCCCTCGGTCTGACCGCACCCCGCCCGGAAGGACAGCGGCGGGCCCTGGAGCGGGCCTACGCACGGGCCGGCATCGCCCCGGCCGAGGTGGGCCTGGTCGAGGCGCACGGCACCGGCACGGTGGTCGGCGACAGCACCGAACTGGCCGTCCTCAGCGACCTGTTCACCGCCTCCGGAGCCACCACCGGATCCTGCGCCCTGGGCTCCGTCAAATCCCAGCTCGGCCACACCAAGTGCGCTGCCGGACTCGCCGGACTCATCAAGGCCGCCCGGGCCGTCCACACGGGCGTCAGGCCGCCCACCCTGCACATCGACACGCCGAACCCGGCCTGGCGGGCGGAAACCAGCCCCTTCTCCTTCGACACCGGGGCGCGCCCCTGGGCCGTACCCCCGGAGCGGCGGATCGCCGGAGTGAGCGCCTTCGGCTTCGGTGGCACCAACTACCACGCGGTGCTGGCCGGTTACGGGGGCGCCGAGGAGCCCCGGCACGGCCTGGAGGAGTGGCCGGCCGAGCTGTTCTGCTTCCGCGGCGCGGACCGGAAGGCCGCCGGCCGCGCGATGGCCCGGCTCGCCGCCCGCCTGGAGGAGAACGACACGGCCGGACGCCCCTGGCCCCTGCGCGACCTCGCGGCGGAAACCGCCGCCGGCTCCGATCCGGTCCAGGTGGCGATCGTGGCCGCCGATCTCGACGAACTGGCGGGCCGCCTCGAACAGGCCCGCACCTTCACCCACGGCACGGGCATCCACATCAAGAGGGAGAACGCGGGCCTCACCGCCTTCCTCTTCCCCGGCCAGGGCAGCCAACGCCCGGGCATGCTGAACGAGTTGTTCACCTCCTTCCCCGCCCTGCGCACCCTCCTGGACTCGGCTCCGCCCCCCGTCGTGTCGGCGATGTTCCCGCCGGCGGCTTTCACCGCCGCAGGACGGGCAGCCCAAAGAGCGGCGGTCACCGACACCCGCGTGGCCCAGCCCGCCCTGGGACTGGCCGGAGCAGCGGCCCACCTGCTGCTCGGCGAGCTCGGCGTACGGCCGGACTGCGTGGCCGGGCACTCGTACGGGGAGCTCACGGCGCTCTGGGCGGCCGGCGCCTACGACACCGGCAGCCTGCTACGGCTCAGCGCGCGCCGCGCCGAGGCGATCCTGAAGGCCGCCGGCGCCGACCCGGGCTCGATGGCGGCCGTCTCGGCGACGCCGGACGAAGTCGCCGCCCGTACCGGATGCACCATCGCGAACCACAACGCCCCACGCCAGTGCGTGATCTCGGGCCCCACGCCCACCGTCGAGGAGGCGGTGTCCGCACTGCGCGAGGCGGGACTGCCGGCAGAGCCCCTGCCGGTGGCCTGCGCCTTCCACAGCGAGGTGGTGTCCGAGGCATCGCAGGACCTCGCCGCCGCACTGGCAGAAACACCGATGACAGCCCCGGCCACGCCCGTCTGGTCGAACACGACAGGGCGCCCGTATCCGCCGTCGGTCGAGGAGATCCGGAACCTCCTGGCCCGCCAGGTCGCGGAGCCGGTCCGGTTCGTCGACGAGGTCGAGGCCATGTACGCCGCCGGCGTCCGCACGTTCGTGGAGGCGGGCCCCGGCCGCGTCCTCACCGCCCTGATCGGCCGCATCCTCTCCGACCGCCCCCACACGGTGGTCCCCCTGGACGTCCCGGGCGAACACGGCCTCTTCCGGCTGGTCACGGCCCTGGCGGAGCTGACTGCAGCGGGCGTCTCCGTGGCACCGGAGGCCCTGTTCCGCGGCCGCAGCTCCCGCCTCCCGGAGCGCGCCCCGCGCCGCCCGGGCTGGCTGGTGGACGGCCACCTGGTCCGCACGGCAGCCGGCGCCCCGGTCCCCGGCGGCCTCCGCCCCGGCCGGCGCGTGACGCCAGCCCCCCTGCTTGCCCCGCCCACGGAAGCCGGTGCGTCCGCACATCACGACACGGCCACGAACGGAGGTACGGGTATGACCGCAGAAACCGGTACGGGCAGGTCGGCAGGTCACGAGGAAGCGGTCCTGGAATACCTCCGCAGCACCCGCGAACTGGTCGCCGCACAGCGGGACGTCCTGCTCGGCTACCTGGGTGTGCCGACGACGGGGCCGGGGGCGACTTCCGCCGGGGCCGGGAGTGTGCCGGGGCGATCCCCGCACGGCGTCGAACGCCATGTGGCCCGGCCCTGCGACCCCCCGCCGCGTTCGGCGCCCGAGGAGACGCCCCGGCGCGCGCCCGGCTCCACCTCTCCGGCCGCCCCCGGCACGGG
>NZ_JARAYQ010000333.1:0-7495 GCF_033794505.1 Streptomyces sp. MB09-01
GACTGCGACTGGTGTACGAGCGCAATGCGCCCAACTTCGACTGAGCCGGCTACCCGCCGGTCATGAGGAGCCCTGCGGGAGCGCCCCCGCAGGGCTCCTCATGACCGGCGGGTAGCCGGCTCAGTCGAAGTTGGGCGCATTGCGCTCGTACACCAGTCGCAGTCCGATCAGCGTCAGCCACGGCTCGTGGTCGTCGATCACCGAGGACTCGCCCAGCACCATCGGCGCCAGGCCGCCCGTCGCGATGACGCGGACGTCGTCCGGATCGCCGTTCGGCCCGGCCAGTTCCTTCGCCATCCGGGCCACGACCCCGTCGACCTGGCCCGCGAATCCGTAGACCACGCCCGACTGCATCGCCTCGACCGTGGACTTGCCGATCACGTTGCGCGGCCGAGCCAGCTCGATCTTCCGCAGCTGGGCCCCCCGTACGCCGAGGGCCTCCATCGAGATCTCGATGCCCGGGGAGATCACCCCGCCCACGTACTCGCCCTTCGCGGACACCGCGTCGAAGGTGGTCGCCGTACCGAAGTCGACCACGATCGCGGGGCCCCCGTAGAGCTCGACCGCCGCGACCGCGTTGATGATGCGGTCCGCGCCGACCTCCTTCGGGTTGTCCATGAGGATCGGCACGCCCGTCTTGATGCCGGGCTCCACCAGCACCGCCGGCACGTCGCCGTAGTAGCGCCGGGTGACCTCGCGCAGCTCGTGCAGGACCGACGGCACCGTCGAGCAGATCGCGATGCCGTGGATGCCGTCGCCCAGCTCGCTGCCGAGCATCGGGTGCATGCCCATCAGGCCCTGCATGAGCACGGCCATCTCGTCGGCGGTGCGCCGCGGGTCGGTCGAGATGCGCCAGTGCTCGACGATCTCGTCACCGTCGAACAGGCCCAGGACCGTGTGGGTGTTGCCTACGTCGATGGTGAGGAGCACGGGTTACACCGCCTCGCGCAGATCGAGGCCGATGTCCAGGATCGGAGAGGAGTGGGTCAGCCCGCCGACGGCCAGGTAGTCCACGCCGGTCGCCGCGTACGCCCGCGCGGTGTCCAGGGTGAGGCGGCCCGAGGACTCCAGCACCGCGCGCCCGGCCACCAGGGCGACGGCCTCGGCGGTCTGCTCGACCGTGAAGTTGTCCAGCAGGATCAGGTCGGCGCCGGCCTGCAGGACCTCGCCGATCTGCTCCAGGGTGTCGACCTCCACCTCGATCGGGACCTCCGGGAAGGCCTCCCGCACGGCCTTGAAGGCCTGCGCGACGCCGCCCGCGGCCACCACGTGGTTGTCCTTGACCAGCGCGGCGTCCGACAGCGACATCCGGTGGTTGACGCCGCCGCCGCAGCGCACCGCGTACTTCTCCAGGGCGCGCAGGCCCGGCGTGGTCTTGCGGGTGTCGCGGACCTTGGCCCCGGTGCCCTCCAGCACGTCCGCCCAGCGGCGGGTGGCGGTCGCGATGCCGGACAGCCGGCACAGGATGTTCAGCGCGCTGCGCTCCGCCGTCAGCAGGTCGCGGGTGCGCGAGCGCACCGACAGCAGCAGCTGGCCGGCCTCGACGCTGTCGCCGTCCTCCGCGTGCCGCTCCACCTCGAAGGCCTCCGTGCACACCACGGAGAACACGGCCTCGGCGATCCGCAGACCGGCCACGACGCCGTTCTCGCGCGCGACGAAGTCGGCGATCGCCTCGGCCTCCTCGGGCACCGTGGCGACGGTGGTGACGTCCACGCCGCCGTCCAGGTCCTCGGACAGCGCCATGTGCGCGATGTCCTCGACCTCGATGGGGTCCAGGCCCGCGTCGGCCAGCAGCTGGGCCAGCGCCGGGTCCAGGCCGCTCTCCTCGCCGTCACCGCAGGCGCAGTCGTCGCCGCAGCCGCCGTCGTTCTGGTCGATCAGGGGAAGTTCGGGGGTGCTCACGGTCACTGCTCCAGGCTCGGGGTGCTCAGGGGGTGCACGGACGGGAAGTCCGCGGAGTCGGTGGGGACGACGACGAGGGCCCGCTTCTCGGTCGCCGAGAGCCGGACGACGAGGTGGCGCCGCCAGTCGGCATCGTCCCGGTCCGGGTGGTCCTCGCGCCAGTGGCAGCCGCGGGTCTCCTCGCGCCGCTGCGCGGCGGCGACCAGGACCCGTGCCACGCACAGCAGGTTGGTGGCCTCCCAGGTGTCCACACCCGGTTCGGCGGTCTTGCCGGGCGCTTCGAGGTCGTTCAGGGCGGTCGCGTACAGCGCTTCGAGGGCCTCGGCCGCCGCGGCCAGCGAGTCGGCGGAGCGCAGCACGCCCGCGCCCTGCGTCATGATCCGCTGGACCTCGTGCCGGGCCGCGGCGGGCTGCAGCGGGCCGGTCGCCGGGACCGGGACGACCGGGCCGTTCCCGCCGAAGCGCTGCGCGGCGATGTCCTCGGCGATCCGCTCGGCGAAGACCAGGCCCTCCAGCAGCGAGTTGGAGGCGAGCCGGTTCGCGCCGTGCACACCGGTGCAGGCGACCTCGCCGCAGGCGTACAAGCCGCGGACCGTGGTCCGGCCGTGCAGGTCGGTCCGTACGCCGCCGGACGCGTAGTGCGCGGCGGGCGCGACGGGGATCGGCTCGGTCACCGGGTCGATGCCGTGCGAACGGCAGGCGGCGAGGATCGTCGGGAACCGCTGCTCCCACATCTCGGCGCCGAAGTGCCGGGCGTCCAGGTACATGTGCTGCGCGCCCTGCTCCTGCATGCGGCGCATGATGCCCTTGGCGACGATGTCGCGCGGAGCCAGCTCGGCGAGCTCGTGCTGGCCGGCCATGAAGCGGACGCCGTCCGCGTCGACGAGGTACGCGCCCTCCCCGCGGACCGCCTCCGACACCAGCGGCTGCTGCCCCTCGGCGTCCGGACCGAGGAAGAGCACCGTCGGGTGGAACTGCACGAACTCCAGGTCGGAGACCTCGGCCCCGGCCCGCAGCGCGAGCGCCACGCCGTCACCGGTGGACACCGACGGGTTGGTCGTGGCGGAGAAGACCTGGCCCATGCCGCCGGTCGCGAGGATCACGGCGGGTGCGTGGACGGCGCCGACGCCGTCGTGCTGGCCCTCGCCCATCACGTGCAGGGTGACACCGGCCGTACGGCCCTGCGCGTCCTGCAGCAGGTCCAGGACGAGTGCGTTCTCGACGGTCTCGATGCCCGCGGCCTGGACCGCCTCGACGAGCGCCCGGGAGATCTCGGCGCCGGTGGCGTCGCCGCCCGCGTGCGCGATCCGCCGGCGGTGGTGGCCGCCCTCCCGGGTCAGTTCTATCTCGCCGGTCTCCGCGGAGGTGTCGAAGACGGCGCCGGTGGCCATCAACCGCCTTACCGCGTCCGGGCCTTCGGTGACGAGCAGCCGTACGGCCTCCTCGTCGCACAGGCCCGCGCCCGCGACCAGGGTGTCGTCCAGGTGCTGCTCCGGGGTGTCGCCGTCGCCGAGGGCCGCGGCGATGCCGCCCTGGGCCCAGCGGGTGGAGCCGTCGTCGAGCCGGGCCTTGGTGACCACGACGGTACGGCGGCCCGCGGCGGCGCAGCGCAGTGCGGCGGTCAGACCCGCCACACCGGAACCGACGACCACGACATCGGCGTCGAGGGACCAGCCGGGGGCGGGCGCGTGCAGCCGTATGCCGGTGCCCGCGGCCGCGTCTCCGCCGTCGCTGCCTGCGGGGCCTCTGCCTGGGGTGCTCACGAGTGTGCTCCGAATTCCAATGGGATGTTGTCGATCAGCCGGGTCGCGCCCACCTTCGCGGCGACGGCCAGCACGGCCTGCCCGGTGAAGCCGGGACCGGCCTCCGTGAAGTCCTGCGGGTCCACCAGCGCCAGGTAGTCCAGCACGAGCGGCGGCTCGTGGCGGCCCGCCTCCTCCAGGACGTGCAGGGCTGCGGCCCGTACGGCGTCCGGCAGTCCCCCGCCCGCCGCCGAGACGGCGTGCGCGTCGGCCGAGGCGCGGATCTCGCCGAGCCTGGCCAGGGCCGTGGCCCGCTCGTCACTGGCCGGGGATGCCTCGGCGCGGGCGCGCAGCGCCGCCTGCGCCGCGAGCCGGTCCTGCCCGGCGAACAGGGCGCGGGACAGGGCCAGGGCGGTGTGCCGCTCGGCGGGGGAGAGGTACCGGTTGCGGGACGACAGCGCGAGCCCGTCCTCCTCGCGGACGGTCGGGACGCCGACCACCTCCACGGGGAAGTTCAGGTCGGTCACCATCCGCCGGATCAGCGCCAGTTGCTGGGCGTCCTTCTGGCCGAAGAGCGCCAGGTCGGGGCGGGTGAGGTGGAGGAGCTTGGCGACGACGGTCAGCATCCCGTCGAAGTGGCCGGGGCGGGTGGCCCCTTCGAGGCGCTCGCCCATCGGCCCGGCACTGATCCGCACCTGCGGGTCGCCGCCCGGGTAGACCTCGTCGACGGCCGGGGCGAACACCGCTTCGGCGCCCGCCCCTTCGGCGATCCGCAGATCGGCGTCGAGGGTGCGCGGATAGCGGTCGAGGTCCTCGTTCGGCCCGAACTGCAGCGGATTGACGAAGACGGTGACGACGACCTGCCCGCCCGGCCCGGCCTTTTCGCGCGCGGTACGGATCAAGGTGGCGTGGCCCTCGTGCAGGGCGCCCATCGTCATCACCACGGCCCGCCGGCCGGCGCGCGGAAGCCCGTGCAGCTCCTCGGCGGTGTGCAGCAGCAGCCGGTTCACTCGTGGCCCCCGTCGGCGTCCGTGTCGGCGAGCACGCCGAGCAGGTCCTCGGCGAGCTCCGGCTTGAGGAGACCGTGCGCGAGGGCACGGTCCGCGGTGGTGCGGGCCATCGCCAGGTATCCGGCGACCGTGCCCGGGGCGTGCCTGCGCAGTTCCGAGACGTGCGCGGCGACCGTACCGGCGTCCCCGCGGGCCACCGGACCGGTCAGGGCGGCGTCCCCGGAGCGCAGGGCGTTGTCGAGGGCCGCGCCGAGCAGCGGGCCGAGCATCCGGTCGGGGTGCTCGACGCCGGCCTTGCCCAGCAGCTCCATCGCCTGGGCGACCAGCGTGACCAGGTGGTTCGCGCCGAGGGCGAGGGCCGCGTGGTAGAGCGGACGGTTCTCCTCCGCGATCCACTCGGGCTCCCCGCCCATCTCGATGACCAGGGCCTCGGCGGCGAGCCGCAGCTCCTCGGGGGCGGTGACGCCGAAGGAGCAGCCGGCCAGCCGCTGCACGTCGACCTCGGTGCCGGTGAAGGTCATCGCGGGGTGCAGGGCCAGCGGCAGCGCGCCCGCACGGCGCGCCGGGTCGAGCACGGCCGCCCCGTACCGGCCCGAGGTGTGCACGACGAGCTGGCCGGGCCGGATCGCACCGGTCTCGGCCAGACCCTCCACGAGGGAGGGCAGCGCGTCGTCGGGGACGGTGAGGAGCACCAGATCGGCCCGCTCCAGCACCTGCGCGGGCGGCACGAGCGGCACGTCGGGCAGCATCCGCGCGGCCCGGCGCACGGACGCGTCGGACACACCGGAGACGGCGACGGGCCGGTGCCCGGCCTGCTGGAGCGCTCGGGCCAGCGCCGGACCGACACGGCCGGCTCCGACGACGCCGACGGCGAGCCGGGCAGGGCGTGGCTGCTGTGATGGATTCACGCGGGGAGGGCCTTCCGTTCCAGTCCGCGGGGGGTACCGGACGATACGCCGCCATGCTAGCTCCTGGGGCAATTGGCCGGACGGCGACGACGAGGGGGAGGATCGGGCTCCATGAGCGACGACAGTGACCAGACGGAACGCACGAAGCGGCAGGTGGCGGCCTGGCGCGGGGCCGAGCGCAGGCTGTCGCGCAGCCTGCTCGAACCCACGGTGGGGGAGCTGCTCGCCGGGCTCGCCGAAGCCCCGTACGCCATGGACGGACCGGCCGACGTGTACGGCGACGGGGTCGTCGAGGAGCTGGAGCGCCGGGTCGCGGAGCTGCTGGGCACGCAGGACGCGGCGTTCTTCCCCAGCGGGACGATGGCCCAGCAGATCGCGCTGCGCTGCTGGGCGGGGCGGACCGGTAATCCCGTGGTGGCGCTGCACCCGATGAGCCATCCGGAGCGGTGGGAGGGGGACGCGCTGTCCAGCGTCTCCGGGCTGCGGGTGGTGCACCCGACGACGGAGGCCCGCCAGCCGACGCCCGCGGAGATCGCGGAGGTCCGGGAGCCCTTCGGCACGCTGATGCTGGAGCTGCCCCTGCGGGACGCCGGCTTCCTGCTCCCCACCTGGGAGGAACTGGAGGCACTGGTCGGGGCGGCCCGCGAGCGGGAGGCGGTGGTCCACTTCGACGGCGCCCGCCTGTGGGAGTCCACCGTCCACTTCGGACGCCCGCTGCCGGAGATCGCGGGGCTCGCGGACTCGGTGTACGTCTCCTTCTACAAGTCGCTCGGCGGCCTGAGCGGGGCCTGCCTGGCCGGGGCGCGGGAGTTCGTGGAGGAGACCCGCGTCTGGCGCCACCGGTACGGCGGCCAGATCTTCCGGCAGTTCCCGCAGGTCCTGTCCGCGCTGGCCGGGCTGGAACGGGAGCTTCCCCGGCTGCCGTCGTACGTCGCCCAGGCGCGGATGGTGGCCGGGGCGCTGCGTTCGGCGTTCGCGGAGTCGGAGGTCCCGTGGTCCCGGATCCACCCGGAGGAGCCGCACACGCACCAGTTCCAGGTGTGGCTGCCGTACGAGGCGGACCGCCTGACGGAGGCGGGCCTGCGGCTGGCCGAGGAGACGGGCACGGTCCTCTTCCGCCGCTGGTCTCCCGACGGGCCGCCCGGGCTCGCGGTGACGGAACTGGACATCACCGAGCCGGGCCTGTCCTGGACGGAGTCCGACGTGAAGGAGGCCGTCTCGGCCTTCGTGGCCCGGCTCTAGCGCGCGCCCCCGGAGGGATGTGGCGAAACACCGAATTCCGGGAAACTCATCGGTCCGGGCCGGTGTCGGAGTTACCGTCCCCTCGACGGCAATTACCGGCCACCGTTGCCCGGAGGAGACACCATGACCGCTCAGCCCACGTGGCGGAAGTCCTCGTTCTGCGGTGAGGGCGACGCCTGCGTCTACGTCGCCACCGCCCCCGGAGCCCTCGTCAAGGTCGCCGACCGCGTCGACCCCGCGCACCTCGTGCTCGCCACGACCCAGGCCGCCTGGGCGGATTTCATCCGCGCCGTGAAAGAAACCGCCGCGCCGTAATTGCTCACCCTCAGGGGATTTTGTCCGATTAGCGCGTATCTTCGGCCCATGCCCACGCCCTACGGATCCCGCGGCGGCATGGCGTTCAGCGCTGCTGAGCTGCACGTGCTCAGGCGTCTCCTCGCCCACGCCCTTCAGTCCTCCCCGGCCCCCCTGGCGGCCGCGGAGGTCCAGGACTGCCTGCGCCTCGCGCAGTCGGTGGACGACGCGGTCCAGGAGGCGGGCCGGCTCAGAGCGTTCCTCCTCGAGGACTTGGCCCGCTACCGGGGCGCCCTGCCCGGCAGCCTCTCCGGCTACCTGGAGCTGCTGCAGGACGCCCTGGCCGCCGGCTACGAACCGGTGCCCGACGACCTGGCCGCCCTGCGTGCGCTCCGCG